>NZ_JBFUIV010000021.1:0-95101 GCF_056401715.1 Bacillus sp. P4_E1 | reverse complement strand
CTGCAACTCGCCTACATGAAGCTGGAATCGCTAGTAATCGCGGATCAGCATGCCGCGGTGAATACGTTCCCGGGCCTTGTACACACCGCCCGTCACACCACGAGAGTTTGTAACACCCGAAGTCGGTGGGGTAACCTTTATGGAGCCAGCCGCCTAAGGTGGGACAGATGATTGGGGTGAAGTCGTAACAAGGTAGCCGTATCGGAAGGTGCGGCTGGATCACCTCCTTTCTATGGAGAATTGATGAACGCAGTTCATCAATAAACGTTGACTTGTTTTGTTTCGTTCAGTTTTGAGAGAACTATCTCTCARGTTTAAATGTATGTTCTTTGAAAACTAGATAACAGTGTAGCTCATATTTTTTTAATTTTAGTTTGGTTAAGTTAGAAAGGGCGCACGGTGGATGCCTTGACACTAGGAGTCGATGAAGGACGGGACTAACGCCGATATGCTTCGGGGAGCTGTAAGTAAGCTTTGATCCGAAGATTTCCGAATGGGGAAACCCACTATACGTAATGGTATGGTATCCTTACCTGAATACATAGGGTATGGAAGACAGACCCAGGGAACTGAAACATCTAAGTACCTGGAGGAAGAGAAAGCAAATGCGATTTCCTGAGTAGCGGCGAGCGAAACGGAATCTAGCCCAAACCAAGAGGCTTGCCTCTTGGGGTTGTAGGACATTCTATACGGAGTTACAAAGGAACGAGGTAGACGAAGCGACCTGGAAAGGTCCGTCACAGAGGGTAATAACCCCGTAGTCGAAACTTCGTTCTCTCTTGAATGTATCCTGAGTACGGCGGAACACGTGAAATTCCGTCGGAATCTGGGAGGACCATCTCCCAAGGCTAAATACTCCCTAGTGATCGATAGTGAACCAGTACCGTGAGGGAAAGGTGAAAAGCACCCCGGAAGGGGAGTGAAAGAGATCCTGAAACCGTGTGCCTACAAATAGTCAGAGCCCGTTAATGGGTGATGGCGTGCCTTTTGTAGAATGAACCGGCGAGTTACGATCCCGTGCRAGGTTAAGCTGAAGAGGCGGAGCCGCAGCGAAAGCGAGTCTGAATAGGGCGTTTAGTACGTGGTCGTAGACCCGAAACCAGGTGATCTACCCATGTCCAGGGTGAAGTTCAGGTAACACTGAATGGAGGCCCGAACCCACGCACGTTGAAAAGTGCGGGGATGAGGTGTGGGTAGCGGAGAAATTCCAATCGAACCTGGAGATAGCTGGTTCTCCCCGAAATAGCTTTAGGGCTAGCCTTAAGTGTAAGAGTCTTGGAGGTAGAGCACTGATTGAACTAGGGGTCCTCATCGGATTACCGAATTCAGTCAAACTCCGAATGCCAATGACTTATCCTTAGGAGTCAGACTGCGAGTGATAAGATCCGTAGTCAAGAGGGAAACAGCCCAGATCGCCAGCTAAGGTCCCAAAGTGTGTATTAAGTGGAAAAGGATGTGGAGTTGCTTAGACAACTAGGATGTTGGCTCAGAAGCAGCCACCATTTAAAGAGTGCGTAATAGCTCACTAGTCGAGTGACTCTGCGCCGAAAATGTACCGGGGCTAAATACACCACCGAAGCTGCGAATTGATACCAATGGTATCAGTGGTAGGGGAGCGTTCTAAGTGCAGTGAAGTCAGACCGGAAGGACTGGTGGAGCGCTTAGAAGTGAGAATGCCGGTATGAGTAGCGAAAGACGGGTGAGAATCCCGTCCACCGAATGCCTAAGGTTTCCTGAGGAAGGCTCGTCCGCTCAGGGTTAGTCAGGACCTAAGCCGAGGCCGACAGGCGTAGGCGATGGACAACAGGTTGATATTCCTGTACCACCTCTTTATCGTTTGAGCAATGGAGGGACGCAGAAGGATAGAAGAAGCGTGCGATTGGTTGTGCACGTCCAAGCAGTTAGGCTGATAAGTAGGCAAATCCGCTTATCGTGAAGGCTGAGCTGTGATGGGGAAGCTCCTTATGGAGCGAAGTCTTTGATTCCCCGCTGCCAAGAAAAGCTTCTAGCGAGATAAAAGGTGCCTGTACCGCAAACCGACACAGGTAGGCGAGGAGAGAATCCTAAGGTGTGCGAGAGAACTCTGGTTAAGGAACTCGGCAAAATGACCCCGTAACTTCGGGAGAAGGGGTGCTTTCTTAACGGAAAGCCGCAGTGAATAGGCCCAAGCGACTGTTTAGCAAAAACACAGGTCTCTGCGAAGCCGTAAGGCGAAGTATAGGGGCTGACACCTGCCCGGTGCTGGAAGGTTAAGGAGAGGGGTTAGCGTAAGCGAAGCTCTGAACTGAAGCCCCAGTAAACGGCGGCCGTAACTATAACGGTCCTAAGGTAGCGAAATTCCTTGTCGGGTAAGTTCCGACCCGCACGAAAGGTGTAACGATTTGGGCACTGTCTCAACCAGAGACTCGGTGAAATTATAGTACCTGTGAAGATGCAGGTTACCCGCGACAGGACGGAAAGACCCCGTGGAGCTTTACTGTAGCCTGATATTGAATTTTGGTACAGTTTGTACAGGATAGGCGGGAGCCATTGAAACCGGAGCGCTAGCTTCGGTGGAGGCGCTGGTGGGATACCGCCCTGACTGTATTGAAATTCTAACCTACGGGTCTYATCGACCCGGGAGACAGTGTCAGGTGGGCAGTTTGACTGGGGCGGTCGCCTCCTAAAGTGTAACGGAGGCGCCCAAAGGTTCCCTCAGAATGGTTGGAAATCATTCGTAGAGTGCAAAGGCATAAGGGAGCTTGACTGCGAGACCTACAAGTCGAGCAGGGACGAAAGTCGGGCTTAGTGATCCGGTGGTTCCGCATGGAAGGGCCATCGCTCAACGGATAAAAGCTACCCCGGGGATAACAGGCTTATCTCCCCCMAGTTGTTCTGCCAAGGGCATAGCTGGGTAGCTATGTGCGGAAGGGATAAGTGCTGAAAGCATCTAAGCATGAAGCCCCCCTCAAGATGAGATTTCCCATAGCGTAAGCTAGTAAGATCCCTGAAAGATGATCAGGTTGATAGGTTCGAGGTGGAAGCATGGTGACATGTGGAGCTGACGAATACTAATAGATCGAGGACTTAACCATATAATATGAAGCWAATGTTATCTAGTTTTGAAGGAATATATATTTAAAATTCCTTTGGACATTCTCAAAAGAATGTGTATAATGATAAAAGTCTGGTAATGATGGCAGAGAGGTCACACCCGTTCCCATACCGAACACGGAAGTTAAGCTCTCTAGCGCCGATGGTAGTTGGGACCTTGTCCCTGTGAGAGTAGGACGTTGCCAGGCTTATATTATTCCGCAGTAGCTCAGCGGTAGAGCTATCGGCTGTTAACCGATCGGTCGTAGGTTCGATTCCTACCTGCGGAGCCATTATGCTTCCATAGCTCAGCTGGTAGAGTACTTCCATGGTAAGGAAGAGGTCACCGGTTCAAGCCCGGTTGGAAGCTTGGGAAAAGTTTTGTTTTTTTTTGGCCCGTTGGTCAAGTGGTTAAGACACCGCCCTTTCACGGCGGTAACACGGGTTCGAATCCCGTACGGGTCACCACTTTTGGAGGATTAGCTCAGCTGGGAGAGCACCTGCCTTACAAGCAGGGGGTCGGCGGTTCGATCCCGTCATCCTCCACCATATATTTTTAAATGTCGGAGGGGTAGCGAAGTGGCTAAACGCGGCGGACTGTAAATCCGCTCCTTTGGGTTCGGCAGTTCGAATCTGCCCCCCTCCACCATTTTCTTTAAAATAACCTGAGAGGGTTTATTTTTTTGAAAAGATAACCATACTAGTAAATATTAATGGGCTATAGCCAAGCGGTAAGGCAACGGACTTTGACTCCGTCATGCGCTGGTTCGAATCCAGCTAGCCCAGCCATTTACGAGCCATTAGCTCAGTTGGTAGAGCATCTGACTTTTAATCAGAGGGTCGAAGGTTCGAATCCTTCATGGCTCACCATTTTCGCGGAAGTAGTTCAGTGGTAGAATACAACCTTGCCAAGGTTGGGGTCGCGGGTTCGAATCCCGTCTTCCGCTTAATTACTAAGGGGCCTTAGCTCAGCTGGGAGAGCGCCTGCCTTGCACGCAGGAGGTCAGCGGTTCGATCCCGCTAGGCTCCATATAAATAGGAAAAGCTTACATCAAATGATGTAAGCTTTTTTTGTGTTTAAATTCCACTCAAAAAGGAAACTTTTCCGTATATCGTTTAAAATGAAAAAAAGGGATTGAATAAGGGGGGATAATTATGAAAGTTGTCATTGCATCGGATTCATATAAAGAAAGCCTGAAAGCTATAGAGGTATGTGAAGCTATTGAAAGGGGCTTTGCAGCAGTTTTTCCTAAAGCAGAGTACGTTAAAGTACCAATTGGAGATGGAGGTGAAGGAACGGTCGAATCTCTTGTTGGTGCTACAATGGGGGGAATTATATCACTTAATGTGACAGGGCCGCTTGGGGAGAGTGTGCAAGCCTATTATGGTATGTCTAAGGATAAGGAGACAGCATTTATTGACATGGCGGCAGCATCAGGATTACAACACGTTCCAATTGAAAAGAGAAACCCACTTATTACAACGACAAAAGGGACAGGTGAACTGATATTACATGCATTAGATCAAGGAGCTAAACACATTATTTTAGGGCTTGGAGGAAGTGCTACAAATGATGGTGGGGCAGGTATGTTGTCTGCTTTAGGCGTAGAGTTTATTAATAGGAAAGGTGAAGTAATTGAGCCCTCTGGAGGAACATTACATTTGATTACTGCTCTTAACCTTTCTCGTATGGATACACGTTTGAAGGATATAAAGCTAGAAGCAGCATGTGATGTCGACAATCCATTAGTTGGACCAAAGGGAGCGTCTTTTGTATTTGGGAGACAAAAGGGTGCGAATGTAGAGATGATGAAAGAGCTAGACGGGAATTTAAAACATTATGCTAATATACTTAAACAGTACGTATCTTTTGATGTGTCCCTAATACCTGGTGCAGGGGCAGCTGGAGGAATGGGAGCCGCTGTCGTTGCAGTACTAAAGGGACAGCTAAGAAAAGGGATTGAAATTGTATTAGATTATACAAATTTTGATAAGTGTATAGAGGGTGCCGATCTTATTGTAACTGGTGAGGGAAGGATAGATGAACAAACAGCTTATGGAAAAGCTCCTGTTGGTGTCGCGAAGCGGGCGAAATGCCGTCATATTCCTGTAATTGCTATTGGTGGATCTGTATCTCCGAACTATACAATTGTTTATGAAAAGGGAATTGATGCAGTATTTAGTATTACAGCAAGTCCAATGACATTAGAAGAGGCATATAAAAGGGCAGAAGAGAATATAGAAATGACAGCGAGAAATATTGCAGCAGTGTGGAAACTAGCATCAGAAAAACGCTTCTAAGTGTAGAAGTGTTTTTTAAATTCAGTTATTTGAGGATATTTTGTGTAATTCTAGGTATTGATGGAGAAAGGCACGGATAAAAATATTAGCTGATAGAAAAGTTAGTTGGTTCATTAAGTTAACTTTATACATAGAATAGTTTGAAAATCGGGAGTCCAACGTAAATATAAGTGAATAAAATGTATATCCATGCAGAAAAATGTCGAGTTGAGTCAGACTATATAAAAGATTTAAAATATTTAGTGAAGGCATAAAAGGGGGATACTATCTATGAAAAAAGAAATCTCAGTTATTGGAGTTCCAATGGATTTAGGACAGATGCGTCGCGGGGTTGATATGGGACCAAGCGCGATCCGTTATGCAGGGGTAGTTGAAAGAATTGAACAAATTGGATATGACGTAAAAGATATGGGAGATATATGTATAGAGAGAGAAAAAGAAGTAGATGAAAATACAAAGTTACGAAACCTTACTCAAGTTGCAACTGTATGTAATGAACTAGCGACTAAGGTTGATCATATTATAGAAGAAGGTCGTTTTCCACTTGTATTAGGCGGTGATCATAGTATTGCTATCGGTACGCTAGCTGGTGTGGCGAAACATTATAAAAATTTAGGTGTTATTTGGTATGATGCACACGGTGATTTAAATACAGAAGAAACATCACCATCTGGAAATATTCACGGTATGTCACTTGCTGCAAGTTTAGGTTATGGACATTCTTCACTTGTAGATTTATACGGGGCATACCCGAAAGTAAAAAAAGAGAACGTTGTAATTATAGGTGCACGTGCATTAGATGAAGGAGAGAAGGACTTTATTCGTGAAGAAGGCATTAAAGTATTCTCAATGCATGAAATTGATCGTATGGGTATGACGGCTGTTATGGAAGAAACAATTGCGTATTTATCTCATACTGACGGTGTTCATTTATCATTAGATTTAGATGGGCTTGATCCTCATGACGCACCAGGAGTTGGAACACCTGTAATTGGTGGTCTATCTTATCGTGAAAGCCACTTAGCGATGGAGATGTTAGCAGAAGCTGATATTGTTACATCTGCTGAATTTGTTGAAGTAAATACGATTTTAGATGAGAGAAACAGAACAGCAACAACAGCGGTTGCTTTAATGGGTTCTTTGTTCGGTGAAAAACTAAAATAAATGTAAGAAAAGCAACTGAGAAGTTGCTTTTTTTATTTGAAAATAGGCGTATAATAATGACTTATATTATACTGTAGGATAATAAAGTTTGACATCTTACCAATTTAAGCTAAAGGGGGGCGTTTGTAATTGTCGTTTGGTTCATGTATGGTATAATTAACTAGTTGTTGGAAATACATACAGATAGAGCATAAAATAATATTTCAATATATGGATAGAATTGCTCGTAAGTAGGAGGAAGGGTTAGCATGCCTTTTGAAGATACGACCATTTTGAAATATCTTAGTACGGCATTAGATATTGCTGTTGTATGGTTTATTATATATAAGCTAATTCTTATAATTCGGGGCACGAAGGCTGTGCAACTTTTAAAAGGTATTACAGTTATTATTGTCGTCCGGATGATTAGTATTTTACTTGAATTGCATACGCTATATTGGCTAACGGAACAAGTATTAACGTGGGGATTTTTAGCCGTTATTATTATCTTCCAGCCAGAATTGAGAAGAGCACTTGAGCAGCTAGGACGGGGTAGCTTATTTTCGCGTGTGGGAAATCAGGGGGAAGATGAACCTGAAATTGTTGCAACAGCGATAGCTAAAGCAACGGAATATATGGGAAAACGTAGAATTGGTGCACTAATTACTTTGTCAAAAGAGACTGGGATGGATGATTATGTAGAAACGGGTATTCCGCTAAATGCAAATGTATCATCGGAATTACTCATTAATATTTTTATCCCTAATACCCCTCTTCATGATGGAGCAGTAATTATGCAGGGAAGTACAATTAAAGCAGCAGCATGTTACCTTCCGTTATCAGAAAGCCCATTTATTTCTAAGGAGTTAGGAACTAGGCATCGCGCTGCAATGGGAGTTAGTGAAGTCACTGATAGTATTACAGTAGTTGTGTCGGAAGAAACAGGCCAAATTTCTTTAACGAAAAACGGTAAGTTACATCGTGATTTGAAGACAGAACAGCTGAAGGACATGTTGTTAGCAGAATTTAGTGGGAACGAAAAAACGACTTCTTCGTCTTTATGGAATTGGAGGAGAAAGCGTCATGGATAAGTTAATGGAGAATCATTGGTTTTTAAAAGGAATCTCATTACTATTGGCGTGTATGCTTTTCATGTCAGCAACTTTAACTGAAAAAAATACGACATCGAGTATATTACCTTTCGTAAATGAAACGAAAGAAACATTAACTGATTATCCTATTACCCTGAAGTATGATGAAGAGAAATATATTGTAAGTGGTATTCCATCAGGTGGAGTTAAGGTGAAGTTGGAAGGTCCAAAATCAGCAGTTGCTACAGCGAAAGCAAAAAAACAATTTGATATATCAGTTGATTTGCGAGATAGTCAAAAAGGAACTTATGAAGTTTCTTTAAAAGCGAATGGGCTTCCAGATGATGTGAAAGGAACAGTCCAACCAGCAACAATCAAAGTTACTCTTCATGAAAAAGCGAGAAAATATGTTCATGTAGACTTAAAATTATCAAATGAGGATCAGATGCCAGCGGGTGCTACTCTCGAAAAATCAAACATTAAACCTGATACTGTTGAGGTAGTTGGGACGAAAGAAGAAATCGAAAGTATTTCATCTGCTAAGGCGTATATTGATTTAAAAGGTGTTAATAAAACTGTTACAAAAACAGCCGAAGTTACATTATACAATAAAGAAGGAAAACGTTTAAATGTAAGAACGAGTCCATCTAAAATTAGTGTAACATTGAATGTGGCGACGCAAGCTACGGCCAATAATACTGAAAAAACTGTTCCTGTGACGTATACGAAAAAGGGGAGTTTGCCAGAAGGATTGACTGTTACAAATATTAGCGTTGAGCCGAGAGAAGTAACGATAGCAGGTCCAAAAGACATTTTGGATAATATACAATCTATAGAGGGGGTCGAGGTAGATTTTAGTCAATTGACGGATTCTACAACATTCGATGCCTCTGTTTTATTGCCAAAAGGTGTAACAAGTGCAAAACCAAATCAAGTGAAGGTTTCCGTAGGGGTACAAAAGGTAAAACAAACGAAAAGTAAAACTATTGATGGTATCCCGATTCAAAAAAGTGGAATTCCGAATGATGTTACTGCGCAGCTACTTTCGCCACAAGATGGAAAGATAAGCGTTGATATTTCAGGAGAAGCAAGTATAGTAGATAAAATAACAGCTGCTCAAATAACAGCGGCGATTAATCTTCAAAATGTATCTCCGGGGACGAAAGATGTTTCTATTCAAGTGAGTGGTCCTGGTAATATTTCGATAGAAGCAAAACAAAAAAGTGCTAAAGTCACAATTGTGAAGAAAGAAAAGCCGGATAAAGAAGTACAGGGTAATATTGAACAACCAGATTCAAAAAACAATCAAGAAAATCAAACTGAAAAACCAAAAAATCCTGAACCAGATCCAGAAAAGGATCAGGAAAAAGACAAAGACAAAGAAAAAGACAAAGAAAAAGAAAAAGATAAAGACAAAGAAAAAGAAAATGGCCAAGAAACGAGCCAAGAACCAACAGTAGATAATCAAAAAGAGCACGAAAAAGGAGCGAATAATAATGGGTAAATATTTTGGTACAGACGGAGTACGCGGGGTTGCAAATAAGGAATTAACACCTGAATTAGCTTTTAAAATAGGACGTTTTGGTGGCTATGTATTAACAAAAGATACAGATCGTCCAAAAGTAATTATTGGCCGTGATACACGTGTATCTGGACATATGCTAGAAGGAGCTTTAGTAGCAGGCCTATTATCAACTGGAGCGGAAGTAATGCGCCTTGGTGTTATTTCTACACCAGGTGTGGCTTATTTAACAAAAGCTTTAGGGGCGCAAGCAGGTGTTATGATCTCTGCATCTCATAACCCAGTACAAGATAATGGAATTAAGTTCTTCGGTTCAGATGGATTTAAATTAACAGATGAGCAAGAAGCAGAAATTGAAGCGTTATTAGACAAAGAAGTTGATGAGCTACCACGTCCAACAGGTACTAACCTTGGACAAGTGAGTGATTACTTTGAAGGTGGACAAAAATATTTACAATACATTAAACAAACTGTAGAGGAAGATTTCTCTGGTTTACATATTGCTTTAGATTGTGCACATGGTGCTACATCTTCTTTAGCTCCATATTTATTTGCAGATTTAGAAGCTGATATTTCAACAATGGGAACTTCACCGAACGGTATGAATATTAACGCTGGAGTAGGTTCTACGCATCCAGAAGTGTTAGCTGAATTAGTAAAAGAAAAAGGTGCTGACATTGGTCTTGCTTTTGATGGTGACGGAGACCGTTTAATCGCAGTAGACGAAAAAGGAAACATCGTTGATGGCGATCAAATTATGTTTATTTGCGCGAAGTATATGAAAGAAACTGGTCAATTGAAACATAATACAGTTGTTTCAACAGTTATGAGTAACTTAGGTTTCTACAAAGCGCTTGAAGCAAACAATATTACAAGTGATAAAACAGCAGTTGGTGATCGCTACGTAATGGAAGAGATGAAACGTGGTGGATATAACCTGGGCGGAGAACAATCAGGTCATATTATCTTACTTGATTACATTACAACTGGTGATGGAATGTTAAGTGCACTTCAACTTGTAAACATCATGAAAATGACGAAAAAGCCATTATCTGAGCTTGCAGGCGAGATGACAAAATTCCCACAATTACTAGTAAACGTTCGTGTAACAGATAAAAAACTAGCATTAGAAAATGAGAAAATTAAAGAAATTATTCGTGTTGTAGAGGAAGAAATGAACGGAGACGGTCGTATTCTTGTTCGTCCATCTGGAACAGAACCACTTATTCGTGTAATGGCAGAAGCACCGACACAAGAAATTTGTGATGGGTATGTACATCGTATTGTAGAAGTTGTGAAAGCGGAAGTTGGAGCTGAATAATTTACCAAATTTGTTTTAAAAGGAGCACAAGAAGTGCTCCTTTTTCATATGTTTTATAGACAATGAAAAAAATTTCATTGACGATTTATATTGTTTGTTATACGATGGTCTTGTTCTTTTTCTCAAAGGAAATATTGTAAATTATAAAAGCGCCAGAACTACAAGTAGTGTAGTTGACGAGGTGGAGTTTATCGAGATTTCGGCGGATGACTCCCGGTTGTTCATCACAACCGCAATCTTTTACTTAAAACATTAAGGTGACTTAGTGGACAAAGGTGAAAGTGTGATGAGAGAAAAGGAACGGATGAATACTAGCTGTATAAGTATATACGGACTTTAACCCAATCGAGAGGAAGGTGAAAGCCGTTACAAGCTTACAGGGCTAGCAATATGTAATCCGTTTTTTTAATATAAATAAATGGTATCGGACTATGTCGTTACATGTTCGCAAAGCAGTGTAAGCATTTGTAACGGCGACTAAACATGTGTGGAATCGTAGGATTTATTGGAGAGCAAGATGCAAAGGAAATTTTATTAAAAGGTTTAGAAAAGCTAGAATATCGCGGATATGATTCAGCAGGTATTGCAGTACAAGCAGAGAACGGTGTTGTTGTATACAAAGAAAAAGGCCGTATTGCAAAACTTCGCGAAGTCGTAGAAGAGAACGTAGCAGCAAGCGTGGGAATCGGTCACACACGCTGGGCTACACACGGTGTTCCAAGCAAACTAAACGCGCATCCGCATCAAAGTACATCAAAACGCTTTACACTAGTTCATAACGGTGTAATTGAAAACTATGAGTTAGTGAAAAAGGAATATTTACAAGATGTAACGTTCGTAAGTGAAACAGATACAGAAATTATCGTGCAACTTATGGAACAACAAGTGGGCACAGGACTAAGTGTAGAAGAAGCGTTCCGTAATACGCTATCTCTTTTACATGGCTCTTATGCAATCGGATTACTTGATGCTGAAAATCCAAACATGATTTATGTTGCTAAAAACAAAAGCCCGCTATTAGTAGGTGTTGGTGACAACTTTAATGTTGTGGCGAGCGACGCTATGGCGATGTTACAAGTTACAGATCAATTTATTGAGTTAATGGATAAAGAAATCGTAATCGTAACGAAAGAAAGTATTACAATTAAAAACTTACAAGGTGAAACGATTGAACGTGCACCGTTTACAGCGGAATTAGACGCAAGTGATATTGAAAAAGGAACATACCCTCATTTCATGCTTAAAGAAATCGATGAGCAACCACTTGTAATCCGTAATATAATTCAAAAGTACCAAGATGAAAATGGCGAGATTGAACTGAATGAAGATATCCGTAATGCAATTTTAGATAGCGATCGTATTTACATCATTGCATGTGGAACAAGTTATCATGCAGGTCTTGTTGGAAAACAATTTATCGAGAAGTTTGCAAAAATGCCAGTTGAAGTGCATGTAGCAAGTGAATTTTCTTATAACATGCCATTATTAACAGAGAGACCATTCTTCATTTACATTTCACAAAGTGGTGAAACAGCTGATAGCCGTGCAGTACTTGTACAAACGAATGAAATGGGTCATAAAGCATTAACGATTACAAACGTACCTGGTTCTACGCTTTCTCGTGAAGCTGATTATACACTTCCGTTATACGCGGGACCAGAAATCGCAGTTGCATCAACGAAAGCTTACACAGCACAGCTTGCGGTACTTTCAATTTTAGCTGCGGACATTGCTAAAGCAAAAGGCGAAGTTCTTGATTTTGATTTAACACACGAATTAGGACTTGTAGCAAATGCAATGATAGAACTTTGTGATCAAAAAGAAGAAATGGACGCATTAGCAAAACAATTTTTAGCAACAACGCGTAACTGCTTCTTCATCGGACGTAGCGTAGACTTCTTCGTAGGTTTAGAAGGTGCGTTAAAACTAAAAGAAATCTCTTACATCCAAGCAGAAGGATTTGCTGGAGGAGAATTAAAACACGGTACAATTGCCTTAATCGAAAACGGTACACCAGTTATCGCACTTGCTACACAAGAGCACGTAAACCTTGGAATTCGTGGTAACGTGAAAGAAGTAGTAGCACGCGGAGCTAACCCATGTATCATCTCAATGAAAGGCTTAGAAATGGAAGGTGACAGCTTCGTATTACCAGCTGTACACGAAGCACTAGCACCGCTAGTAGCAGTTATTCCATTCCAACTTATCTCATACTACGCAGCACTTCACCGCGAATGTGACGTTGATAAGCCACGTAACTTAGCTAAATCTGTTACTGTTGAGTAGGAGATTGGTAGAGTAACTAGATTATTGTAAATTTAAAATAAAGTCACGACGTTTATAAAAAAGTTGTGAAGCTTTGCCCCTTTGGATATGATTATCTAAAGGGGCATTTTTGTGTCGAAAAAAAGAACATCTAAAATCGATAAGTGGATTAAAGAGGGGCAAGGAACTGGCAGTGGGAGAGATTATCAGCCTTGTCTTGAAATTCAAGATGATCCCTCATTAGATCGGTCAGTGGGATTTAAAAAGTATAAAAACCGGCAGACAACATGAGGTTTTATTGAATTTGGGATGGAATTACTTTTATTTAACTGAATTTTCTGTTGTTATTTCAGATATTCGTTGATGGAAAAAAACCACTGATTAGAGTTTCACTTTATTGAACAAATTAGATTACTAGACATTACGAAGGGGTTTATTAATGAAAATGAATGAAAAAACATATCTAAGTATAGAAGAGATTATTTCATTACCAACCTTATCAGGTACAAACATAAGTGACGATGGCAAAAATGTAGCATTTGTAAAGAAGACAGCTAACTGGGAAGACAATACGTATAGAAATTATGTATGGATATATGAAAAGGATAAAGAGCAGAGTTACCCACTAACAGATGGGGATATAGATAGTACACATCCATTATGGTCTCCAGATTCTAAGACTATTGCATACCTTAGTCCAGGCGGTGACGGAGCTAATACAAATCAGATCTTTGTTAAGTCAATAGATGGTGGTAGTAAGGTTCAAATTACGGATGAGAAGGAAGGAGTTAATACATTCAAAAGGGAGCCTACTGGTAAAGGTTTTTATTATGTTGCCCAGTCAAAAGAATGTGAGGAAATAAAGAAGCGTAAGGAACGATATGGAGATTTCCACCATGTAGGTAAGGAACATCGGAATAATTGTTTATACTACGTTGAAATAGAAAAAGGGATACAAAATGATAAAGGGGAACGGAAGGTTAGCAGTGTTTATCAACTAACGAATGGTAAGGATTTTTATATACATAACTTTGATATTTCAAATGATGGGACAAAGGTTGTATTTATGGCTACACCAAGCCTAAACGATCATATGAATGGTGATCTATACATATTAGATGTTGAAGCTGAGGAACTACAAAAGATGAATGTAGATAAGTTGTTGGGTGGGAGCGTTTGCTTTTCTCCTGAGGGCAGCAAAATATGTTACTCAGCAAGCATAAGGGAGAAGGAGTACTATAGAAACCATATACAAGAAAGTACATTAGAGATATATGATATGAATACTGGAGAGGTAATTCAGCCTCTAACAAACTTTGATAGTACGGTTATGCCATTACAGTGGACAGATAAGGGGATTTTAATTAGATGGCAGGATAAAACTAATTATCTCATTGGGTTGCTATGTGAAGATGGCACTGTGGAAATGTTAAGTGACAAAGTAGATGGCTTTATAATGGATGCTTCTATAACAAGGGATGGACGTCATATATCCTATAGTAAGGCCATAACAAATGAAACCTTTGAAATCTATTTAGACGATAAAAAAATAACGGATGAAAATAGCTTTTTTAAAGGGAAGCTGAAAAGTAACAGGGAAATAATCTCATGGCAAAGTAGTGATGGTCTTGAAATAGAGGGTGTTTTATCAACCCCAGTAGATTTTGATGCCAACAAAAAATATCCCTTATTAGTAGTAATCCATGGTGGTCCGGCTTGGGCATCCTTTCCGATATTCTCAGACTGTTTTAATGAGAAATATCCGATTGAGCAGTTTATCGAAAAAGGCTTTATAGTTTTAGAGCCAAACTATAGAGGAAGTTCTGGCTATGGTAATGAGTTCTTAAAAGCCAACTATAGAAAACAGGGAATTGCTGACTATGAGGATGTTATATCTGGAGTGGATAAACTAGTTGAGCAAGGGATTGCAGATAAAGATAGAGTAGGGGTTATGGGATGGAGCAACGGGGGATATATATCAGCTTTCTGTTCTACATTTAGTAATAGATTTAAAGCTATTTCAGTTGGAGGTGGAATTACTAACTGGAGTACCCATTATGTGAATACAGATATACCTTACTTTATTAGAATGTATTTAGGAAATACTCTATGGAATGATCCAGAGATATATACGAAAACATCACCAATGACGTATATTAAATCAGCTTGTACGCCTACCTTAATCCAACATGGCGAAAAGGATGCAAGGATTCCAACTTCCAATGCATATGAGCTATATCAAGGGTTAAGGGATATGGAAGTTGATACAGAATTAATTATTTTTAAAGGAATGGCATATAGTTCTGATCAGCCAGGAATTAATGTGGCTATTATGAAGCAGAATTTGATGTGGTTTTCACACTATATTTTTGGAGAAAGTATGAAAGGTTTTAGGGTTTTATAATGGCTTGTTTTAGTCTTTAAGCTTTTTAGGTGCTTGAAATAAAGTCGTACACATTTATCCGGTTATATATGATTGAGTTTAACATTTCGGATAAGGCAAACTGTGAAATATTTTGGTGTAAATGAGAAAAGAGCCTGAATGTAGGCTCTTTCCTTATTTATATTTAAAAGATGAACTATTCTTATGCAGTTTTACTTAATTTATATGCTTCACGGTTATTTTTTTTGAAAAGTTTTGGGAAAACATAACCATCTAATCCAATACGTCCAGCATTATGTCCTGCAACTAAAATGAACATAGTTAAAATAAGTAGGTTTGGGTTTACACTAACAGTTCCGCTTAATAAAAATGAAAGGTTCATTATGATGCCGAAAAATGCAGCTGTTTTTGTTAATCCACCTAAGATCAAACCTAGACCTACTAAAATTTCTCCCCATTGAACTAAAAAGCTAAATAGGTCTGCGTTTGGAAGAACAAAATGTTGAAGAAAATCTGCCCACCAACCTTGTACTGCAGGGTGGTCACCTGATGCTTGAGCGATAGCTCCTTTTAGAAAACCACTTGCATCAAAAGACTGTCCAAAAACTTTTCCTATTCCAGCAGCGAGCCATGCATATCCTATGTAAAGTCGTAAAAATAATAATATGAAAGTAGCGCGTTTATCAGTTCTTAAAAAATTGATAACCATTGAAATCCCTCCAATGTATTGTATTTACATGTTTATTATATATCCATTGTGAATAAATTCACAATGGAGGAAATGTGAACAAAAATAGGTTAGGAGTAATTGTTATATTTTTTGTAACATTTCATCTATTTTGGTAGACTAATAATGGAGATATATCAAAAGGAGGCAAAGAGTAGATATGTGGATGAACTTGTAATGATTAGAAATTAGATAGATGAATTTTTCTCTCATAAGTGAGGGTTTATTTAGCTATCTGTAAATCATTCAAGGACTGCATATTTAGCTTGTACATCCCCTTTGTAAGGGTAGATGCCTATGTGGGGAAATTTATATCTCTTATATAAAATATGCGTCCTTTAAACTTGGAGGAGTATATGATGAATCAATTGAAAAATAAAGTAGCTGTTGTTACAGGTGTTAGTCGTCTAGACGGTATAGGAGCAGCTATTTGCACGGAGTTAGCAGAGGCTGGATACGATATATTTTTTACGTATTGGACAGAATACGATAAAGAGATGCCTTGGGGCGTTGATAAAAATGAACAAATACAATTAAAAGAAAAGTTGATACAAAACGGTGTCAAAGTATCGAGCATGGAGTTAGATCTAACTCAGAATGATGCATCAAATCAGCTTATAAATAAAGTTACTGAACAATTAGGGTACCCTCATATATTAATTAATAATGCAGCATATTCTACAAATAATGATTTCTCTAATTTGACTGCTGAAGAACTAGATAAGCACTACATGGTAAATGTTCGTGCGACTACATTGTTAAGTAGTCAATTTGCCCAAGGTTTTGATAAGAAATCTGGTGGTAGAATTGTGAATATGACGTCGGGACAATTTAAAGGACCTATGGCAGGAGAATTAGCGTATGCAACAACGAAGGGAGCAATTGACGCTCTTACTAGTACGTTGTCAGCGGAAGTAGCCCATTTAGGGATAACAGTGAATGCAATTAATCCAGGTCCAACTAGTACAGGATGGATGACTGAGGAGATAAAGCAAGGATTAAGACCGATGTTTCCTTTCGGCAGAATTGGTGAGCCAAAGGATGCAGCAAGGCTTATTAAGTTTTTAGTGAGCGAAGAAGCCGAATGGATTACAGGGCAAGTTATTCATTCAGAAGGTGGATTTAAGAGATAATTTTATAATTAAAAAGAAGGTATCTCATTTCAATGAGATACCTTCTTTTTAATCTTTCTTCAATCTTCGTGCAACACCATTCCCTAAAGACTGTAATCCTTGAACGAGGATAATCAAAATGAAGACTGTTGCATACATTACTTCAGGTTCGTAGCGTAAATGTCCGAATCGATATGCTAAATCACCAAGGCCGCCAGCACCTACAAGTCCAGCCATTGCTGTTGCACCGATTAAGCCGATCGTTGCGATTGTTAATCCAAGTACGAGAGACGGGCGAGCTTCTTTAACCATAACGTGCCAAATGATTTTTAAAGTAGAGACTCCCATTGCTTGATATGCTTCAATGACACCGCGATCCACTTCTAATAAAGCAGTTTCCATTAAACGGGCAATGTAAGGGGCTGTGAAGACAACAAGTGGTACGATAACACCTTGCACGCCAATGGACGTTCCCATTAGAAACTTTGTAAAAGGTAAAATGAAGAATAATAGAATGATAAACGGAAGAGAACGAATGATATTAATAACTGTATTAAGAATAGGATAGATAATTTTATTTTCTCGCTGTCCACCAGGTCTCGTTAAAACAAGTGTGACACCGAGTGGTAATGCAATAAGAATAGAGATAAGTAGTGAAATAGATGTCATTTGAAATGTTTGAATTGTTGCTTCCCATATTACGTTACCCCACTCATCCAAAAAGGACTTGTTTCCCATAATCTGTTCTACCTCCTTCTACGATGATCCCTTGTTCTTGTAAAAATGATAAGGCACGGTGTACTTCACTTTTTTCACCTTGCATATGAACGATCAGTTTTCCATATGCCTCATGTTTTAACTGTGTAATATTGCCTGATAAAATATTAGGATATACGTGGAAACGTTTTGTAGCGACAGCTAACGCTGGTTCTCCTGAAGCGGTTCCTATAAATGAAAGTATTACGATTTCCCCGGTGCTTTGTAGTTCTTTCTGCACATCTTCTGGAATTTTAGCTGCAAACGCGCTATTTACAAATTTCTTCGTTGTTACATGTTGTGGGTTTGTGAAAATATCTTTTACGGTTCCACTTTCGACTACCGCCCCATGTTCCATTACAGCAACTTGGTCACAAATACGCTGGATGACATTCATTTCGTGTGTAATTAGCAAAATCGTAATTCCGATTTCTTCGTTGATCTTTAATAATAAATCAAGAATAGAATCAGTCGTTTCCGGATCTAATGCGCTCGTTGCTTCATCACTTAATAAAACTTCAGGCTCATGAGATAGTGCGCGAGCGATCGCTACACGTTGTTTTTGACCACCAGATAATTCACTTGGGTAGGCATCTTTTTTATTAAAGAGATCAACAATGCGTAAATACTTTTCTACCCTTTTTTCAATTTCATTTTTGGGAAGACCAGATAGACGTAAGGGTAGTGCGATATTTTCATAAACGGTAACGGTTTTAAGTAAATTGAATCCTTGAAAAATCATGCCGATCTTTTTTCTCGCCTTTGCGAGTTCTTTTGTCGATAAGGTTGTTAACTCTTGTTCATTTACAATGATATCTCCTGTCGTTGGTTTTTCTAATAAATTTACACAACGGATTAATGTACTTTTACCAGCGCCACTATATCCGATGATTCCAAATACTTCGCCCTTTTTTACTTTAAGGGAAGTTGATTTAAGAGCCTTAACATTCCCTTTTTTTGTTGTAAATACTTTGGAGACGTTTTTTAATTCAATCATTATAGTCAGCTCCTACCAAGACGGTAAAACAGAACCATCGAATTTTTTCTCAATGAAATCTTTTACTTCTTTAGATTGATAAGCTTTCTTTAATTTATTAACAACAGCATCATCTTTATTTTCAGTACGAACAACGACCCAATTCACATATGGTGAATCTTTTCCTTCGCGGAAAATAGAATCTTTCGCTGGGCTTAATTTTGCACCTAATGCAAAGTTTGTATTAATTGCAGCTGCCTTTACTTCACCTAGCTGCGTTGGTAATTGAGATGCCTCTAATTCAACAATCTTTAAATTTTTCGGGTTTTCAATTACATCTTTAGCAGTCGCTTTTTCTGTAGCTTTTGGATCAACCTTTAAAACACCTGCTTTTTCAAATAGCTTTAAAGCACGAAGCTCATTTGTTGGATCATTTGGGACAGCGATTGCATCGCCCTCTTTTAATTCTTTTACATCTTTTATGTCTTTAGAATATACGCCCATAGGGAATGTTACTGTGGAAAATACTTCAGTTAATTTCATGTTGCGTTCAGCTTTAAATACGTCTAAATAAGATTTAGTTTGATAGCTATTTACATCGAGGCTTTTTTCATCTAAAGATACGTTTGGCGCTACATAATCATTAAATACCTTTACATCAATTTCGAGACCATCTTTTGCTGCCACTTCTTTTACCTTTTCAAAAATTTGTTCATGCGGTCCACCCGTTACGCCGACAGTAATCTTTTTCTCATCTAATGCTTTTACCTCTTTATCAGAATTAGCACCACATGCACCTAACAATAATACCGCTCCACTTACAATACTTAATAACACCTTTTTCATCTATAATTCCCCCTTAATATACGTTCCAAAATAAAAAGCACCTCTCAAAAATAAGAGAGGTGCCGAATAGACGAAATAGGTTCCTCTCTTATCTTCCAAAACGAAAATCGTTCTGCAGGAATTAGCACCTTAGCTTATACGTTCTAAGCTCGGTTGCCGGGCATCATCGGGCCAGTCCCTCCGCCACTCTTGATAAGAGTATGTGTATGTAGTTTTTAAATATGGTACTAATAGTAAATCTTACAAAAAGAATTGTCAATATTATTTTCTGAATATATTTTATTTTAAGGTAATCGAAACGTTCCCTTTTTTATGTCCCTTTTCCACATACATATGAGCTTCAGCAATTTCTTCTAATCGGTAAGTTCTATCAATAACGGGCTTTAGTTTTTCCGTTTCGACTAGTTTTTTTAATAGAATCATATCCTCTTTACTTACCTTGGCCATCATTCCATTAACAGATACATATTTTCCATTGGGTGTTAATGTATTTGTACAAAGGGATTTTTTATACTTCCCAACTGCATCAAATATAATATCGTAGCATTTGCCTTGCTTAGTAAAATCTTCTTTCGTATAATCAATTACTTTATCAGCTCCTAAAGATTGCACGAGTTCAAAATTTGAATTACTACAAACAGCCGTAACGGTCGCGCCGAAATATTTAGCAAGTTGTACAGCAGCTGTTCCTACTGATCCGGAGGCACCATATATGAGCACTTGTTGCCCTTTTTTTATACGGCCCTTTCTCAGGAAATGTAATGCTGAAGTTCCACCAAAAGGAATAACTGCCGCTTCTTCATACGTCACATTGGTAGGTTTTAATGTTATTAATCCACTTTCATGTACGCATGTGTACTCGGCATAACCACCGAGGTTTAGTTCTGTTAATGCAAAAATTGGATCACCTTTTTTAAATTGAGTTACATCTGTTCCTACTTCTTCGATTTCACCGGATAACTCTACGCCGAGTACAGGTTTTCTCGGTTTTCTGAAACCTAATATGATCCGCATAGGAATCCAAAATAAGAGGGGGCTATTAAAGCCGCGTATTCTACAATCTCCAGTCGTTACACTTGTTGCGTGAATTTTAATTAATACTTCGTTCTTTTTAGGTGTAGGTTTCTCTATATTTTGAAGCTGAAGAACGTTAGGTGGTCCATACTGTGTGCAAATGATCGCCTTCATAATGACCTCCTGAAATGAGTTGTTGTTATTTACATCATATTTAAAACCTTCATTAAACATGTCGCTATATAGCGAATATAGATTGAAAATTATATAGATTTCGTAGGAAAAGAGGTGATATTATTTTGAGAAAGGGGGCGACATTATGAAAAAAACTATTTTTATTTCAAGTTTAGTGCTTGCAATCAGTCTGGGGGTAGGGTGTAGCAATGAGAAAACAACAAAGACTGATGAACCGAAAAAAGAAGCCATGCAAAAAGAAAAGGAATTAGCAGCGAAGGATGTTTTCAAGAAAACGAACGAAGCTTTTAAAAATGAAGAAAATGTAACGATGACATATGATGTAGGGATAAAAGCTGAGGGAACAGAGATGGATATATTAAAGGCTAAGATGCAATTAGAGCCAAAGACAAAGAATTCTCGTTCTGAAATGAATATTTCTGGTACAGATGTTGTAGTGTATACAGTGGATGGTAAAGTTGCTGGTGAGGTGAAAAACCCTAATACAGGAGAAGTTATAACCGTACCAGAGGAGCAATTAAACGCTGGTGGAATGAAAGCGACTCAAGATATTATAGATAAGTTAGAAGTACCAGCAGTAGTTTTAGATAAAATGAAGATGGAGAAAAGCGGAGATAAATATAAACTGAAATTTACATTAAAAGGGCAAGAAACAGAAAGTATGTTAACTAGCATGGATGAAACGCAGAAGAAAATGCTACAAGCACAAAACGCAAAGATAGAAGAAGTGGATGCAGAATATATCATTACAAAAGATTTTAAATATGAATCAGCGAAGATAGATATGATTATGAGTAGTAATGGTAAGGATAAGGCACACATTATTACGAATGCAAAATATACATCGTACGAAAAGTTTGAGCCAATACAGCTGCCAGCAGCAAAGTAACAGTCTTGATGAGGGAGGGACCTAAAATAAAGGGTCTCTCTCTTTTTTGTTAATACCTTCTTCGTAGGAAAGTAGGTACAATATGAAGAGGAAGAACGTTAGAAGAGGAGAGTGCCATTTGAAAAAAAGAAAGATAGCAGTTGTTATTGTAGCGTATACAGTGTTGCTCGCGACATCTGTATATACATACAAAGGGCAACTGGATCATCCTATTATGAGTGATGTAGGGAAGTTGCTTCCAACGAAAATTAAACGTGTTGAAAATGCTGAGGATGAACGTTCATTAAAACAGTTAGTGCAAGATGCAAATGTTTCTGGAGAGAAGATTTCTATTGCAGGTATGCAACATAGCCAAGGCGGACAGACGTATTATCCGAACGGTACGATGCTTGATATGAAAGGATATAATGAAATATTAGAATTCGATCCGGAGAAGAAGAGGATTAGGGTGCAAAGCGGTGTCACATGGAATGACATTCAAAAGAAAATCAATCCATATGGTCTTGCAGTTCAAGTGATGCAATCTCAAAATATTTTTACTGTTGGTGGTTCATTAAGTGTAAATGTACATGGGCGTGATATTCGTCATGAAGCATTGATTGATACAGTAGAGTCGTTCAGATTGTTAATGGCAGATGGTACGGTGCGTAATGTAAATAGAGAAGAAAATGCTGACTTGTTTCCATATGTAATTGGGGGATATGGATTATTTGGTGTGATTTTAGATGTGACGCTACAGTTAACAAACGATGAATTGTATGAAACGCATACGAAAGTACTAGATTATAAAGAATACTCTTCATACTTTAAGAATAAAGTGCGAAGGGATGAGAATATACGTATGCATTTAGCACGTATTTCTGTTGCCCCAAATTCATTTTTAAAAGAAATGTATGTAACAGATTATGTACTGGCAGAAGATCAACAGAAGCTGGGAGAGTACAGCAAATTAAAAGAAGAAAATATTATAGCTGCACCGAAATTTTTACTTGGGTTATCACGTTATAGTGACTGGGGAAAGGGCGCATTTTGGGATATACAAAGAAGTTATTTTGAACGTACAGATGGTAAGTACGAAACTCGAAATAACGTAATGAGATCTGATAGTGCTTTTATGGAATACGATAATCCAAACTTGACCGAAGTTTTACAAGAGTACTTTGTACCGATAGATGGTTTTGCAGCGTATATAGATGATTTGCGAAGCGTTTTAAATGAAGAGGAATTAAACCTTCTTAACATTACAATCCGCTATGTAGAAAAGAATGAGAATGCGGTGCTATCTTATGCGAAAGATGATATGTTTGCGCTTGTGCTTCTAATTAATCAAGGGCGTTCTGAAGATGAAATAAAGAAAACAAAAGTGGTCATTCAAAAGATGATTGATGTTACGTTAAAGCATAATGGAAGTTATTATTTACCGTATTATTCTTATCCGGAAAAGGAGCAACTAAAGAAAGCGTATCCTCGCATAGAAGAATTCCTTCAGAAGAAAAAGGAAGTAGACCCAGAGGAAAGGTTTGTGAATTTATTTTATAAGGAGTATAGCAAATGACATATAGAAGATTTGTAGCCTCACAAAGCATTATTATGATGGCAGGTAGTATGGTATTTCCTTTTTATATACTATTGCTTCGAAATGTAGGAAATAGTTTCTCGCAATTTGGCTGGGCGTACGGCTTATTTGCCTTAACTTCAGCTCTAGTATATCCGTTAGTTGGAAGAATCTCTGATAGGGTAGGTGATAGAAAGTTATTAATTATATACGCATGGTCCATGGCTATATTAATGCTTTTTTTCCCTATTGCAACAGAAGTTTGGCATGTATACATTCTCCAAATTTTAATGGGTATTTTAGGTGCTGTGCAGCGTAATACGGAGAAGACATCGTTAGCACGAAAGGTAGAACAGAAAAAAGCTGGTTATGAGATTGGAAAATATCATGTGTGGACATCGGTTGGAGGAGCAGTAGCAGTTATTGCAACGGGATATTTAGTAGATTTCTTTACGATTGGCACCATTTTTTATATAGCATCTACTTTATATGCAGTGAGTGGAATTGTATTAAGTAGCAAAAAAATATAATCATACCCATTTTTACCTGATTACCCTTTATTTGTTATACTTATGGAGAAGACAAAAGAAAAGGGGACATTGCCTTTGATGAAATTTATAGTTTTAGCTATTCTCACTTTGTTTTTGATTCCATGGACTAGAAGCGGTAATAAAATTTGCGCGGTGGATAAAGGAGGAAATGAGAAAGTTGTAAAGGGTAAGAAATCATCTATTTTAGTTATTCCTGTTTTATTTTGGATAGGTATTGCAATCTATGAATATTTCTGGCTAATTGATGATCGAGCAGATTCTATTCTTACTCATTATTCTGTTGCAGTAGCGATTTTAATTGGGCTTGTTTTATTCTCACAAGAGCAGGTAGGGAAATTAGAAGGTACGTTAAAGGGACTTCTAATGTTTGTCTTACTCGCAAGTTACGGCTATTTTGGTTATTTGCACGATATAGTAATCACGCAAAAAAAATATGATTCTGTTGTGAAGATCGAGAAAGATATTTCAGAGCCATTTACTGAAAATGATCAGCCGTTTACAGTGCCGCCAAAGACAGCGGAGAATAAGATGAAAAAAGTATTTGGGGATATTCCGAAAGTAGCTTATTTTGAGCTAGGAGAATTAACGCCACAAATGGTAAATGGCGAGGCCTTATATGTAGCACCAATTGAAGTTTCAGGATTTTTTAAAGCACGTAAAGCTGAGACAATTCCAGGGTACGTAACGATGTCAGGTACGAATCCCGATGCGGAAGCGAAACTGCACCTTGGTTATAAAATGAAATATGTGCCAAGCATGTTTTTCGGTAATAAATTAGAACGTGTCGTTCGAAAAGCAGAGCCAGATTTAGTTTTTAAAGGGAAACCAAAATTTGAAGTTGATGATAAAGGGAAACCGTATTATACAATGACGTATGGTGAATTTATTTCAGGAAGATCTGGATTTGAAGTAGAAGGTGTTGTAGTAGTAGACGCACAAACAGGTGAAGTGAAAAGATACGACAAAGGAAAGGCACCTAAATTCGTTGATGGCGTATTAAATCACGAGACTGCATCTACATTAAATACGTATTTCGGTAAATATATTCACGGATTTTGGAATACAAAATTCTCACAAACGGATATGAAGATTCCGACTGAGTGGGGAACGAAAGAAGGAGTTACACCAATCTTCGGTAAGGATGGAACGTTATATTATTTTACTGATTTCACCTCTCCGAAAGAAGGAGTAGATTCTGCACTAGGCTATTCGCTTATTGATGCGCGTACAGGTAAGTTGTATTACTATAACGGAAAAGAAGTAAAGGGAATTATGGATGGTTCGGCTGCTACAGAAGTAGTGGATAATTCCTTTAAGAGAGAGAAATGGCACGGAACAATGCCGGTTATTTATAACGTATATGGTAAACCTTCTTGGATTGTACCGGTTATTGATGACGGCGGATTAGTACGTGCTCATACTGTCATATATGCTTCTAATGCAAAAGTGTTTGCAACAGGTTCAACGCAAAAAGAAGCACTTGAGAATTATAAAAATGCGCTGAGCGGAAGTGGTGATTCATTTAGACCGACTTCAAATGGGAAAGAAGCGCAAAAAGAAGGTACTGTACAACGTGTGTATAAAGAAAAATCAGGTGAAAATACGATTGTGTACGTACTATTAGAAAACGAGCAAAAAGTATTCATGGTACCGGCGAAGAAATTCCCATATGCAATGTTTACAGAAGTAGGAGATCCAATTCAAATCACATATTTAGACACAGGAGAAATGATGGCATCTGTATCTAAATTTACAAATAGTAATTTGAAAAAGTAAAGCGATAGAGATTCTATCGCTTTTTTTACATTATTAAACAGGAAAATACGGTATACTTGACGTATATTCATGTTGTAACTATAATTGTTACGATTAAGTGTTTATATGAAAGGGTGAATGGAAAAAGTGAATGGAGTTAATCACGAAATATATAAACCTGTAAAGACAAACAGGTTATGGATGATTCTTGTATTAGGGACACTTACGGCAATTGGGCCATTATCTATTGATATGTATTTGCCTTCTTTACCAAAGTTAACGGATGATTTACAAACGGGTGCATCCCTCGCGCAGCTTACATTAACTGCTTGTCTGCTTGGGCTTTCAGTAGGGCAGTTATTTATTGGTTCAATTAGTGACATTTACGGAAGACGCAAACCTCTTATTATCGCTCTTATTATTTATGTTGCTTCTTCTTTACTTTGTGCTGTTGCACCATCGATTTGGAGTTTAGTGCTTTTACGTTTCTTACAAGGTGCTTCAGGATCTGCTGGTATCGTTATATCACGTGCAATGGTACGTGATATGTATTCAGGTTCTGAAATGACGAAGTTTTTCTCACTGCTTATGTTAGTAAACGGAGCAGCGCCTATTTTGGCACCGATTATTGGAGGGCAATTATTACAGTTCACATCATGGCGCGGCGTTTTTATCGTTCTTGGAGCAATTAGTGTATTCATGCTAATATCAGCTACTTTCGTATTACGTGAAACATTACCTCCTGAAGAAAGAGAGACAGGTGGATTATCAGGAACGCTTGCAACATACGGAAAGCTTCTGAAAGATCGTTTATTTATGGGGTATGCACTGTCGCAAGGATTAGTAACAGCTGCAATGTTTGCTTATATTTCTGGTTCACCGTTTGTGTTGCAGAACATATACGGAGCATCACCACAGCAATTTAGCTTATTCTTTGCGATTAACGGTATCGGTATTATTATTGCTAGTCAGGTTACGGGCCGTTTAGCAGGGAAAGTGAATGAGAAAACGTTATTCGTTTCCGGTATTATTATTGCAGCTATTGGTGGTCTATCTTTATTACTGACAATCTTACTAGGAATAGGTTTAATTGGTGTTTTATGCTCGTTATTCCTTGTTGTATCAAGTGTCGGGGTTGTATCAACAACTGGTTTCTCGTTAGCGATGAGAAATCAGAAACAAGCTGCAGGAACAGCATCGGCCTTATTAGGATTATTACAGTTCATTTCAGGAGCACTTGTTGCACCATTAGTAGGTATTGGCGGAAGCAATACCGCATTACCGATGGGGGTTGTGATAGCTCTTTGTGAAATTGGTGCTGTATTATGTTATCTATTTATGGCCAGAAGAAGTGAAAAGCAGTTTGAACTGCAACAAAGACAAAATTTAGAGGCTTAATTTATAAAAAAGAGCTGATTCAAATATGTGTTGAATCAGCTCTTTTTTCATTTCTTTGAAATAACTTATACATTGTTGTAAGGTGATGCAAAAGTTATTTGCATAAAGTGACGATACTGTGACAAAAATGTTGGTGTGTATATTAAGATTTCGTCTTAAGTGTAAAAAGTAGGGTGTTCTCGGTATAATAACAAGTGGAGATAAAAGAAACTATAATGAGTAATAGCTGTAGATAAAAGGAGAAGAAGAGATGAAGAAGGTTTTGGGTATTGCTGTAATGGGAAGTATGCTCCTTCTAGCAGGGTGTAATGGAAATAAAGATACGAAAGAACCGAAAGAAAAGGTAGAGCAATCTACTGAGCAAACAGAAGAGATGAAAGAATACCGTGCAGTACATGAAAAATACGATATGAAAATGAATAAAGAAATTAATAAAGCACTACAGTTATTTGAAGTGGCAAAAGAAAAGGGCGGTAAGGAAATAACTAGTGCTAAATATAAAGAAGACGTGCGAACGGTAACAACGGGCATGTTAGAAGATATTGATCATATGCGTAAAGAAATTCGTGTGCCGAAGTCGAAAGAGGATGAACATGAACTATATGTTGGTTTCTTAAATGAAGCAGAACAAGCGATGAAAAAATTACAGAAGTTAGCTAAAGAAGAAGATTCATCGTTGATTCGTGATATAGAAGTTAATTTTTCAACAGCATCGACATACTATAAACGCTTTCAAACAGAGGCGAAAAAATAACCTTGCGCATGCGCAAGGTTATTTTTTCTTTTTACCATCTCCGTCTTCATCCTCGGATACTAATATCTTCTGTTCTTCGTGAAATTCTGAAATTGTTTGTCCAGTAATATTATCGAATGGAGTGTAAAAAGAAGTGATGCTTTTCTTTTTAATGAAGAGTTTATCCCGCATTAACGGGCAGTAAGACCCCCACCTCAAAGTTCAGTGAAAGCAAAGAAGTTAGGTAGGGGATCAACTGCCCGTAAAAGCCCGATTGGTGAGGGCTGATAATCAGTGGGGGATGAACAAAACCCCTACTGATTAAAGTTTCACTTTATAGAAGCCGATGATGACAAGTACAAGTATTACGATTGTTAATGGCAATCCTATAGTAGCCAGAAGTAGTGGATCCATCTTATAACTCCTTTAATACAATTTCTTTTTATTATAAGCGAAAGATTGTAATTTCAATAACTAATATAATAGAAAACTGATTTTTCTAAATATATCCAATTTGATTGACTTTTCATTTTTTCAGAATTATAATTCAAAATATACAATTTGAACCAAATAATAATATAGCAATTTACTTATCCAGAGAGGTAGAGGGACTGGCCCTATGACACCTCAGCAGCGGGTTCTGTAACAGGAACACCGTGCTAATTCCAGCAAGCAAGTCTTGAAAGATAAGTGATGGGCCTTCGTTTATTAAGCCTTGATCTTATTTTTTAAGATCAAGGCTTTTTGTGTTTTAAGAAGTAGAGAAGGAGTAATGGCAACAAATATGTCAATAAAACAAAGTAAATTCATTTGTTTAGGGGGTTATTGAAGTGTATGTTATTAAAAAACTATCGGTTATGGTATTCACGCTATGGGTCATTACGACAGTAACATTTTTAATTATGCATATTATTCCAGGTGATCCGTTTTCATCAGATGCGAAAATCTTTCCTGAAGAAGTAATACAAAACATGAGAGCGAAGTATCACCTTGATGAACCGTTATGGAATCAGTATGTTGCTTATTTGGATGGGGTAGTTCATTTTGATTTTGGCGAATCTGTTCAATCGACAGGTCAAGGTGTATCGGAAATTATAACAACTGGTTTTGGACCATCAGCAATTATTGGTTTACAAGCACTTGTTATTTCATTGTTAGTCGGAATTGCCGCAGGTACATTTGCCGCGCTATATCATGGGAAAGTGATTGATTATAGTGTGAGCTTGCTTGCGATTCTCGGTATTTCTATTCCTAGTTTTATTTTAGCACCACTATTTATACAAGTATTCGCCATACAATTTGAATTACTACCAGTGGCGTCTTGGGGAACATTTGAGCATACTGTATTACCCTCCTTCGCATTAGCGTTAGGACCAATCGCAGTTATTACAAGATTTGTTCGCTCTAATATGATTGAAGTGTTGCAGAGTGATTATATTAAGCTAGCGAGAGCGAAAGGTATACCAATTAAGAAAATCATTATAAGACATGCTCTTCGAAATGCGATTGTTCCGGTACTTACATTTGTTGGCCCATTAATGGCTGGACTTTTAACAGGGACTTTCGTTATTGAAAAAATCTTTTCAATTCCTGGTTTAGGAAAATATTTTGTAGACAGTATTTTCAACCGAGATTATCCGGTGATTATGGGAACAACCATTTTCTATAGTGCGCTATTAATTGTATGTATTTTTATTACAGATATCATTCATCGTATTGTTGATCCGCGCATTCGTTCTATTACGTAAGGAGGGTGATGTTTAAATGGGGGCTTATGAAATTAATGACCAGTTATTAACGAATGAAGAGAAAAAAGAATTAACGATAAATAAAGATCAGCAAACGATTAGCCGGAAAAAGGAAGTGTTTCGCAAGTTTATATCAAACCCTATAGCAGTTTTAGGGGCAGTGACGTTATTACTAATTATTGTTTTCTCGCTTATTGGCGAAAGTTTAACGCCATTTACTGCGAGTGAACAAGTAAAAGAAGCAACTAATTTACCGCCTAGTAGTGAGCATTGGTTCGGAACAGACGATTTAGGGAGAGATATTTGGGCGCGTACTTGGGCTGGTGGGAAAATTTCATTAACAGTTGGATTGGTAGCAGCAGCTCTTGATATAGGGCTTGGTGTACTTATCGGTGGCTTTAGTGGATATGTGAGAGGACGTAATCGTCTTGGAACGTTAATTGATGAGTGGATTATAAGAGGGATTGAAGTGTTATACGGTATCCCATATTTACTGATTGTTATTTTACTATTAATCATTATGAAACCAGGACTTTTTACAATTATTATAGCTCTTGCGTTAACGGGATGGATTGGCATGGCACGTCTCATTCGGGCGCAAGTACTTTCATTGAAACAAAGAGAATTTGTTATTGCAGCAGAGCGATTAGGTACATCTCATATGAAAATTATATATGGGCATTTAATTCCAAACTTAACAGGGATTATTATCGTCAATTTATCATTCACAATTCCAGCAGCTATTTTCTCAGAATCATTTTTAAGTTTTATCGGACTTGGAGTACAATCACCAGCAGCGAGCTGGGGCACGATGACAAACGATGCACTCGGGACATTACTAAGCGGAGAGTGGTGGCAACTTTTCTTCCCGGCAATCATGATTGCATTCATCATGTTCGCATTTAATGCGATTGGTGATGGTTTGCAAGATGCGATTGATCCGAAAATCGTAAAACGTAATCGAAAGGAGAAAAAACATGGCACAAATCTTATCTTTAGAAAACGTAACGTTGGCCGTTGAAAAAGAGAATAGTAAGCAAGCAATTGTGAAGCATGTTTCCTTTTCTATTAACGAAGGTGAAATAGTTGCACTTGTCGGAGAAAGTGGTTCAGGGAAAAGTGTTACAGCACAATCAATTATCGGCTTAAATCAAGAATCGATTCATATTGATGATGGAAATATATCTTTCCAATCAAAGGAATTAACGGATTTACAAGAATCAGAATGGAATCAAATTCGCGGGAAAGATATTTCCTTTATCTTTCAAGACCCGCTTTCATCTTTAAATCCGACGATGAAGGTTGGAAGACAAATTACAGAAGTAATTGCGCAGCATGAAAAGAAATCGAAAAAAGAGGCAAAAGAAATTGCAATTAACTTACTAAATGATTTAGGGATACATGAAGCAGAGAAACGCTTTGAACAATACCCGTATCAGTTGAGCGGAGGTATGAGGCAGCGTATTTGTTTAGCAATTGCATTTGCTTGTCACCCGAAGCTCGTTATTGCAGATGAACCTACAACAGCATTAGATGTAACGATTCAAAAGCAAATTATGGAGTTGTTAAAAGAAAGAAAGGAAAAACAAAATACGAGTATTTTATTAATTACACATGATTTGGCACTTGTACGTGAAGTAGCTGACCGAGTAGTAGTTATGTACGGGGGACGTGTTGTTGAAAAAGGAACGATACAAGAAGTAATTGGCTCACCTAAGCACCCTTACACAAAAAGTTTATTGCAAGCAATTCCGAATATGGATGATTCAGAAAAGGTACTTAGAGCAATTGAGGGAACAACACCTTCAATTGAAACGTTAAATAGTTTTGGATGCCCGTTTGTGAATCGTTGTCCTGTAGCGATAAAAGAATGTATTCATCGATTCCCAGAGAGAACAACATATTCTGAGGAGCATAGTTCACATTGCTGGCAGCATATTCTGGAGCATAATAAAGCGAAATCAAAAGAGAGGGTGAATGCCTCATGACGACAGATTTAATTACTGTAAAGCAAGTAACGAAAACGTATGGAAGTAAAAATAAAGAAATCGCAGCGTTAAAAGGTATATCACTTTCTATCCCAAAAGGAACAACGCTTGGCATTATTGGAGAAAGTGGTTCTGGAAAGACAACACTTGGTAAGCTCATAGCTGGGATCGAGCGTCCAACGTCTGGTGAAATTGATTATAACGGTCAAGTTGTTCACAAGCTGAAGTCAGCTCATAAGCGGGATTTCTTGCAGAAAGTACAGTTCATTTTTCAAGATTCCACAGCTGCATTAAATCCGCGCTGGAAAGTACGCGATATTGTAACAGAAGGCTATATTTCATTCGGTTTAGGCGATAAAGGATTGAAAGATAAAGTCGCAGGTGATGCACTAGAGCGTGTTGGATTAGATAGACGATATATTGATCGTTATCCCCACGAATTTAGCGGTGGACAACGTCAACGTATTGCCATTGCAAGAGCGCTATTATGTGAGCCAGAAGTATTAATCCTTGATGAACCAATTTCAGCATTAGATGTTTCACTGCAAATCCAAATTGTACATTTGCTGCAAAAGATTCAAAAGGAACAAGGCTATACATATTTATTTATCGCACATGATTTACCGATGGTTCACTATTTATGTGAAAAAGTGGCTGTCTTATACAAAGGAGAACTTGTTGAATTTGGAAATACGGAAGAAGTATTCCGTAATCCACAACATTCTTATACAAAAACATTATTAGCATCAACACCAAAAATTTCAGGTTAAAGGAGAATGTAGGATGAAGAAATTTTTACTGTTTGTCATTATGACTGTTTTAGCAATTACTTCTGTCGCTTGCGGTAAGAAAGAGACGCAAAAGGCGAGTGCTGGTAAGGGAGACGGGGATCGATTAGTAACGAATATTAGCAGTGATCCGTATACGCTTGATTCTGCCATTGCGACAGATAGCACGTCAGGTTACATAATTGGACAGTTGTTTTCAAGTTTATATACGCAAGATAGTGATGGGAAATATCAAAATGAATTGGCAGAGAAAGAAGAAGTAAATGCGGATGGAACTGAATATACAATTCATTTAAAGAAAGATATTAAATGGTCAGATGGCTCTTCTATTACAGCAAATGATTTTGAGTTCGCATGGAAGCGATTATTAAACCCGAAAACAGGTTCTATGAATGCGACAGAAATGTATTTTATTAAAGGAGCAGAGGCATATAATACTGGAAAAGGTGAAGAAGGACAAGTTGGTATTCAAGTCGTTGATCCTCAAACATTAAAGGTAACACTTGAGCACCCAGTTGCTTCTATTAAACAAAAATTAGCAAGTTCATTATTTATTCCATTATCTAAAAAATCAATTGATGATAATAATAAATTAAAAACAGATCCAAAAGAGTTAATTACGAACGGACCATTCACGTTAAAAGAATGGAAGCATAACCAAGCTATTACAGTACAAAAAAATAAAGAATACTATGATAAAAAGGTAACATTAAAAGAAATTGAGTTTCGTATTATTCCAGATTCTAAAACAGCGTACCAATTGTACAAGTCAAAAGAATTAGATTTGCTAAGTAGCTTACCACAAGAGATGATTGAAAAAGAAAAAGGAAACAAAGAATATAAGCGTGTTGCAGGATTCTCATCTTATATTTATTCGTTTAACGTAGAAAAAGAGCCGTTTACAAATGCAAAAGTACGTAAAGCATTTTCATTAGCGGTTGATCGTAAGTTTATCGTTGAAAAACTGTATAAAAATAATGCACAAGAAGCATATGCTTTTGTTCCAGAAGGGGCAAAAACACAAGGTGGTCGTGATTTCCGTAAAGAAAAAGGCGATTACGTAAAATTCGATTCAGCAGAAGCGAAAAAATTATTAGAAGAGGGCATGAAAGAGCAAGGTTGGTCTACATTACCTGAAGTAACATTAAAATTCACTACAGATACACAACATAAAAAAGTAGCAGAAGCAATGCAAGAAATGTTTAAGAAAAATCTTGGTGTAGATATTAAATTAGAAAATAAAGAGTGGAAGAGTTACATCGACACATATAAGCAAAGTGATTTCCAATTAGCTTATATGGGATGGGGCGGCTCTCTATTGGATCCGATTACTAAACTAGATTTATATGCAGGTGATGGTCCAAACAACTATGCAAAATGGCATAATAAAGAATTTGATGCTTTAGTAAAAGAGGCAAAAGTTGAACAAAACGAAGATAAGCGTTTTGACTTATTGCATAAAGCAGAAGATATTATGTTTGATGATACACCATTAATCCCAATTATTTTCCCAAGCTCTTCATATTTACAAAAATCATCAGTATCTGGCGTCCAATTCATTATCGGTTCTAGTCCAGAACTAAGATACGTAAAAATTAAAAAATAAAGAAGTAGGCAACCGCCTACTTCTTTATTTTATTTCTCTTTTATATTCTTTTTTCGTTCCATCAGAGAAGACAACTTCTAAATCGAATTTTTGGTAGTCTTTATCAAGTTTGAATACATTTACTACTTGATCAATTACTTCTTGATCTGGTGTGTTTTTATCGAATTTTAATTCTTGTAGAAGAGGGCTTAATTTTGTAATAGCTTCGTCGCCTGTGAACTTTACATCTGTTTTATGATCTTCAATTTTTGCTTCCATTTTCTTGTCCGCTGCTACATTTTTATAATCAGCTTCGTAGTCTTTCTTTGTATCTTGATAGTCTGCCTTTAAATCAAATTGATTAAAGTTTAGTTTTAAATCTGCAGGAGCCTCATTTTTTGCTTCTTCAGTCGTTTTCTTATTAGAAGTTGTATCTTCTTTTGCAGGAGCTTTACATCCTGTTAATGCAGGTACTAGCATAAGAGCTAATAAAATTGATAGTAAAATTCTCATTATAAATTCCTCCTTATGTAACTTCTTTCTATACAAGTTTTTCCCAATTTCATGTAATTATGTATGTGTTGAAAATAAATTATTTACTTATAGCTTTAAGAATTAATCCGCAATTTAAATCAAAAATGATTTGTATGTATATGGTAAATTAAAGTTGTAAGGAGGTACTGAAATGCATGAAGAATATAAAGAGATGATAAAAAAAGCAATCGAATATATAGAGAATCATTTACATGAAGAGCTTACAACAGAAAGAGTGGCATTTCACGGGGCAGTATCGATGTACCATTTTCATCGTATTTTTCAAAGTTATATTGGGATGAGTGTAACGGATTATGTTCGTAAGAGAAGATTAACTCATGCTGCACAGGCTTTAGTATCGACTGAAAGAGCAGTCATTGATATTGCAGTGCAAAATGGCTTTTCCTCACAAGAGGCATTTACTAGAGCTTTTAAAAGAATGTTTCAATTACCACCAAAAAAATATCGGAAATATTTCCAGTCATTTTATATAGAAAGAGAGGGCGTTTCAATGGAAAAAGGTATACCGAAAGGATGGGTATTAAGTGGAAGTCATCCTGCTGAATATGAGATGGGTTTAGATTACGAAGTTGTTCATCAAGGAAAAGTATCTGCATATATAAAAGGAAAAGAGAACGTTACACACGGAGGGTTTTCAACATTAATGCAAATGTTCCGAGCGGAAAAATATGTAGGTAAGAGGTTGCGTTTAACAGCATTTATTAAGAGTGAAAATGTAAAAGACTGGGCAGGATTGTGGATGCGAGTAGACGGAAAAGATACAGAGCCTATTGCTATGGATAACATGCAAAATCGTCCAATTAAAAATACGAATAACTGGCAATCATACTCGGTTGTACTAGATATAAAAGAAGAAGCACTTGGTATTGCATTTGGTGTTTTATTATCAGGAGAAGGCTGTGTCTGGCTAGATAGTATTCGTTTTGATGAAGTGGATGAAAAAATTCCTTCAACAGATTTGGCAGAAAACTTTTATGAAACACTCCTAGAAGAGCCGGTGAATCTGCAATTTGAAGAGGTAGAAAAGTAAAAAGTAAGGAGAAAAGGTATGCTCAAATATGTAAAACTAATAAGTATTAGTTTAGTAGTATCATCGTGTATTATGGGAATCAACTATTTAATTAGTTATCTTTGGTCAGGGCATATACCTTCTTTGACGTGGAGAACATATTTGATATTTATGGTTATATTTATGATGAATTTTGGTTCAATACAAAAAGAGAGCTATGAAGAGAGTTGATAATCGTCCTTTTAGTCTTCTTAGTATTAATACATATGTATTTATCACTGCATTGGAAAAACAGGTTTGCCGTTCGGGATTATTTCCCGCAACATATGCAGCGAATGGTTATTACACAATAATATTTGGTGGAGTTAATTTAGCGGAAAATATTATTTCATTATTACTTATTATACTAGTTACACAATTGGTAGCGGGAATCACTATAGGTATAAAAGTGATAGTAAAGAGGGGAAGTTCTGTAGTTAAAGAAGCATAAAGTAAAAAAGGTATCCTTCGTGGGATACCTTTTTTACTAGTGTTTATTATTTTGCAACTTCTGTCCACTTGTAGTTAAATTCACCGCCGAAGTCAGTTGTTACAAGTCCTTTAATGAAAGAGCGTTGTAAGTAAGAGCGACCTTGTTGGTATAAAGGAGCGACAGCACCATCTTGTAATAAGATTTTTTCAGCTTGCTTCATTGCTTCCCAGCGACCTTTTTCATCACCAGCTAAATCAGTTTTTACTTTACGAATAAGCTCGTCGTACTCTTTGTTAGAGTATTTATCGAAGTTATAAGCACTATCTGTTGTGAATAGATCTAAGAATGTAATAGGATCCGCGAAGTCAGGGCCCCAGCCATCGATTCCAATTTCGTAATCACCACTTAATAGTAGTTTTAACTGTTGTTTACGTGGTTGAGGTTTTAAATTCACTGTTAATCCATCTAGATTCTTTTCTAATTCACCTTTTAAATATTCACCAGTTTTCTTAGCTAAAGCATTATCACTTGTTAATAGTTCAATTGTTACTTTGTCAGTACCAAGTTCTTGTTTCGCTTTTTTCCAGTTTTCTTTTGCAGATTTCACATCATCTTTGACTAGATTTCCATTCTCTTTACGGAAGTCATTACCGTCTGGACTTTTTGCGAATTTCGCAGGAACCATTCCTTCTGCTGGGATTGCACCGTTATTTAAAATTGTTTCTACGTACGCTTTTTTATTCATTGCTTCGTTAATAGCGAGGCGTGCATGTTGATTTTTTAATACTGCATTTTTCTGATTTAGTCGTAAGAATTGGATACCGACTTCAGCGCGTTCCTTGAAGTTGGAATCGTTCTTATACTTATCAACAAACTCCGCAGTTAAAGCAACACGATCAATTTGTCCTGAATCATATAAGTTAACTTCTGTAGATTTATCTTTAACGACATTGAAGTTGATTTCTTCTAGTTTTACAGTTTTAGCATCCCAATAGTTAGGGTTCTTCTTCAATTGGAAGCTTTGTTCATGTTTCCAGTTATCTAATGTGAAAGCACCATTGTAAATTAAATGATTTGTTTCTAAACCGTATTTATCGCCTTGAGATTTTAAATACTCTTCATTGATTGGTAAGAATGTTGCAAATGTCGTTAAGCTTAAGAAGTAGGGAACAGGGCGGTCCAGTTGTACTTCTAAAGTTTTATCGTCAAGAGCTTTAACGCCTAATTGATCGATTGCTACTTCTTTTTGGTTTATTTGTTTCGCATTTTTTATATCAAAGAATAAGAATGCATATTCAGCAGCTGTTTCAGGGTTAACGGCACGTTGCCAAGCGAAAATAAAATCTTTTGCTGTAACAGGAGTACCGTTTGACCATTTTGAATCACGAAGATGGAAAGTATACTTTGTTTTATCCGGACTAATGTCAACCGATTCAGCAACACCAGGGATCGGTTTATTATCTTCTCCTATAGCATATAAACCTTCAAAAACATTTCTCATTACATTCATGGATTCCCCATCCGTCGCTTTTGCAACATCCATTGTTGGAATTTCTGAAGCAAATGATAAGTTAATCGCTTGTTTATCAGGTGCTTTATCGTTCGCTTTTGCTCCGCCTGCATTATCTTTATTTCCCCCGCAAGCAGTTAGTAGTAGACTTGCCCCTAAAACAGATGCAACAACAGGTACAACTTTTTTCTTCATTGTTCTTTCCTCCCTAAATGTGTTGTTCGTAACGTCATAATGTCCATGTCTTGAAGTGTAGCTATAGAAGGAGAGAAAACCTATTATAAATATGTGTATATAGGTAATCAGGTATTCTATATGTATATACATGTTGAACTATAATCTATCGTTATATGTTTCAACTTAGTAGACATTACATTTTGATGGTGAAATATTTTGTTTCTTTGATTATTTAGAATATTAACACTGGAAAGAACTATATGTCAATAATAAAAAGTGGAGTGTTAATTTCTTGGAATAATATATTGAAAAAGCAGATTTCCTCATATTAGGGAATCTGCTTTTAATATATTTTGCTAAAAAAACAATGGGTGTGGGTGAGAACACGATGATCTAAGTTGCATTTTATCCCGCATTAACGGGCAGTAAGATCCTCACCTCAAAATTCAGTGAAAGCAAAGAAGTTAGGGGGGATCAACTGCCCGTAAAAGCCCGATTGGTGAGGGCTGATTAAAGTTTCACTTTATTTTTCAATTTTTGCCCATTTGAAGTTTAATTGACCTGCAAAGTCTACTTGCACAATGCCTTTCACATAAGAACGCTCTAAATAAGATTCTCCTTTTTGGTAAAGAGGAGCAATAACAGAGTCCTTAAATAAGATTTTTTCTGATGCTAGTAACGCTTCCCAGCGAGCTTTTTCATCACCAGCCAAAGTAGTTTTAACTTTTTCAATTGTGTCATCAAACTCTTTATTAGAGTAATGATCTAAATTGTAAGGGTTATTCGTCGTAAATAGTTCAAGGAATGTAATTGGATCAGCAAAGTCAGGGCTCCAACCGTCAATTCCAATCTCGTAGTCACCTTTTAATAAGAGTGAAACTTGTTGTTTACGTGGTTGCGGTTTTATATTTACCGTTAAGCCATCTAAATTCTTTTCTAGTTGTCCTTTTAGGAACTCACCAGTTTTCTTCTCAAGGTCACCATCACTTGTTAATAATTCTAATGTTATCTTTTCAGAACCAAGTTCTTTTTTTGCTTTCTTCCATAATTCTTGTGCAGATGTTGTATCAACTTTTGTTAAATCGCCGTTTGCAGTACGGAAGTCTTTTCCATCAGGCCCTTTTGCAAAGTTTTTCGGCACGAGACTAAAGGTTGGTGTAGAGCCATCATTTAATAACGTATTTACAAAAGATTTTCGATCAATTGTTTGATCGATTGCTTGGCGTGCAGAAACGTTTTGAAGTACTTTGTTTTGCTGATTCATACGTAAAAACTGTACCCCTACGTTCGGACGTTCTTTAAAGTTAGCATCCTTTTTATATTTATCAACGAAGTCAGATGTTAGTTTTATACGGTCTAATTGTTTGGATTCGAATAAATTTACTTCTGTTGATTTCTCTTTCACAACGTTGAAATTGATTTCTTCGAGTTTGACATTATCTTTATCCCAATAGGTAGGGTTTTTCTTAAATTTAAAGCTTTGTTCATGCTTCCAATCACTTAGTGTAAAAGCTCCGTTGTACAAGATTTTGTTATCTTCTAAAGCGTACTTATCACCTTGTGCTTTAAAGAATTCCTCGTTGATTGGTAGAAATGTTGGGAACGCCGTTAAGCTAATAAAATACGGAACAGGGCGCTCTAATTCTACTTCAAACGTATGGTCATCAACTGCTTTTATACCAAGTTGATCGGATGGGAGTTCTTTGCTATTAATTTTTTTAGCGTTTTTAATATCCAGGAATAAAAAAGCATATTCAGAAGCTGTTGCTGGATCGACAGCTCTTTGCCAAGCGAAGACAAAATCTTTCGCTGTTACAGGTGTGCCGTTCGACCATTTTGAATCTCGTAAATGGAATGTGTATTTCGTTTTATCAGCACTTACTTCATGAGATTTCGCAACGCCAGGAACAGGTTTATTACCTTCACCAAGATTGTATAAACCTTCAAATACGTTTCTCATTACTTGACCAGAATCAGTATCTGTAGCACGAGCCGTATCCATTGTTCGAATCTCAGTAGGTGAAGATAAGTTTAAAACTTGCTTACTAGGTGCCTCATCTTTTGCATTTGCTCCGCTCGCTTCGTTTTTATAACTAACGCAACCAGATAATAAAATACTTACTCCTACAACTGATGCAATACCGGGTACAAACTTCTTTTTCATTTGATTTTCCTCCTAAATAGTTAATAAGATTGGATGATGATGAGGGAAATGAAAAACAAAAAATCCCTCTTTTCGTATTGAGAAAGAGGGATTTTTACGTACAAGTTATGCACCCGTATATAAACGAAGTCCCTCATTCTATCTTTCAAGCACAAAGCTTGCAGGAAGTGGCACAGTATTCAAAATGAACCTGCTGCCGAGGTTTCAAAGGGCCAGTCCCTCCACCTCTCTTGATACAATGAGAATAAATTTTATTAATTTTTGTGTTTCTTTGATAATTCAAAATCTTACACCTTAGATAATGAAGTGTCAATCAAATGGAATATAGTTCAAATTTTCAGTTTTATTAAAAATAAAAAAACCACTGCATATGGCAGTGGTTTCCCTACTAGAAGTTAAAGTTATCTGGATCTGGACCAACGCGATGATTTTCATTTAAAGCTTGAATTGCTTTCATATCATCCGAGCTTAATTCAAAGTCAAAGATGTTTGCATTTTCAATAATGCGGTGTTCTTTAATAGACTTAGGGATTGTTACAACTTCATTTTGTAGATCCCAACGTAAAATAACTTGTGCAGTCGATTTATTATATTTCGTAGCGATTTCTTGTAATGTTGGGTGATTAAGTAGCTGCCCCTGCATTAATGGTGACCAAGCTTCAAGCTGGATGTTATGTTCTTTACAGAAGGCATGTAATTCTTCTTGTGCTAAACGTGGGTGGTATTCCACTTGGTTAACCATTGGTTTAATTTCTGCAATTTCAAATACGTCTTGCAAATGGTGAATATGGAAATTACTCACACCGATAGCACGAACACGACCATCTTTATAAAGCTGCTCTAAAGCTTTCCATGATTCAGTGTATTTTTCTTTTACAGGCCAATGTACTAAATATAGATCTAAATATTCTAGACCTAATTTTTCTAATGTAGTTTCAAATGCTTGTAGTGTTGACTCGTAACCTTGATCACTATTCCACACTTTTGAAGTGATGAATAACTCTTCACGAGGAATACCAGATTCTTGAATTGCCTGTCCAACGCCTTCTTCGTTTTTATATATCGCAGCAGTATCGATACTACGGTATCCATTTTTTATAGCTGCTTTTACAGAATCAATTACTTCTGTACCATCTTCAACTTTAAAAACACCCAAGCCGAACCAAGGCATTTTCACGCCGTTATGTAATGTTGTATAGTCGTTTAAACTTGTTAAAGTCATATTAATTCTCCCTAGCTTTTTTATTGGTCGCTTCAACTGCTTGTTGAATGACTTCTGAAAAATTATTTTCATATAGAACTTTTAAGCCTTCAGCCGTTGAACCTCCTGGTGTTGTTACTTGTTCGCGGAGCATAGCTGGATCCTGATTTTGCTGGAGCATAGCGGCAGAGCCAGCAATCATTTGAATGACAAGGTGTTTTGCTGTTTCCTCATCAATACCATAGCTTTTCGTTGCTTCAATTAAACCTTCAGCAAAGTGATAGAGAAAAGCGGGTGCACTACCAGTAACTGCGGTAAGTTGGTGAACTTCCTCTTCGGTACAAAACTGTGAGGTACCGATACCTTTTAAAAGAAGTTGTAACGTTTCTTGATGTGTTTCATCTACAGAATGTCCCGTCGTATATAAGGAGATAGACTTTCCAATCCCAGCAGCTGTATTTGGCATAATCCAAGCAACAGGTGTCCTTTGGGGAAGTCTTTCTTCTAGATAAGATGGTCCGATTCCGGCAGCAACTGTCACGACAAATTGATTAGTTAGAAGAGGGGATAGATCCGCTAATAGCTGTTCATGTGCGACAGGCGGCATTGCTAAAACGATTGTATCTACAGATTTAATATGCTGTTTCCAATCTGTTGTAATCGATAGATCATATTGAGTTTGTAATTGCGTTAGTTTTTCTATGTTACTTCGGTTGGAAACAATAATTTCTTCGATGTATTCTTTACTTGTTGTAAGTAGTCCAGCAAATATAGCTTCTGCCATACGACCGGCACCAATAAATAAAATTCGATGTTTATTAGGCATATCCTTTATTCCTTTCTGATGAGAATATGTTATAAAAAACGATAACATTTTTAAGAGAATTTTGTAAAAAGAAACGGCTTATCGTAAGTGGAATAGATGAGTGGGGAGTTTTACAGGAGAAAATTTATAGTAAGTATAAGAGTTATTTCTTATACTGTTGATAGGGAGTTTATTACATATCTGGGGAGAGATAAATATGGTTAGAAGTCCACTTTTTTTACTCATTTCTAGTATTATTTGCATATTAGTTGGGTTCTATATCCGATCAAGTTATATTGAAATTTTCGCATCGGTTATGGGGATTATTAATGTTTGGTTACTTGCAAGGGAAAAGGTATCAAACTTTTTATTTGGGATGATTACAGTTGCGGTATTTCTGTATATTTTCACTACACAAGGCTTATACGCAATGGCAGTATTAGCAGCCTTCCAATTTATATTTAATGTGTACGGTTGGTATTACTGGATTGCGCGTAGTGGGGAGGAGAAGGTAAAACCGACAGTTCGCTTAGATTTGAAAGGATGGATTATTTATATACTTTTTATTTTAGTTGCTTGGATTGGTTGGGGATATTATCAAGTCCGTTATTTAGAATCGACAAGTCCATATTTAGATGCTTTAAACGCTGTATTAGGATTAGTAGCTCAATTTATGCTGAGCCGAAAAATCTTAGAAAATTGGCATTTATGGATTTTGTATAACATAGTTAGCATTGTGATTTATATTTCAACGGGCTTATACGTCATGTTAGTATTAGCTATTATTAATCTATTTTTATGTATCGATGGCTTGCTAGAATGGAAGAAAAACCATAAAGAGCGAGAACGTGTAAAAAATTATATTTAGAAAATAATTGTAATCAAAAACCCCCTGAAGCATATACGTTTCAGGGGGTTTAAATATAGTGTGAATTTATGCTTTTGTCATACCAAGCAATACAGCGCCGCCGATAATTAAAACACTACCTAGGGCAATAAAGATCAATTGACGTTTTGTTTTCTTTTCACCTAAGAAGACAATCGCACCGAATGTTGAGATAACGATTCCAGTTTGAGATAATGGGAAGCTTGTCGCTACTCCGACACGTGGTAATGAAAGAAGTAAGAATAAGTTTCCTGTTCCCCAAAGTAAACCAGATACAGCATTACGAATTGCATATTTGTTAAATGGTTTATGTTTAGACGTCAGTACAACCGCACCAACGAACATACCAACTGCCTGTGGTAAAATAGCAGACCAACCATCGATATTATACCAACGAATAATAATTACATATACAAGATAGCCGAAAGTAGAAACAATTAAAGTAAGAAGTCCCTTTTTCAATTGTCCTGGTGGCTGTGCATTTTCTTTATCATCTAGTGATGTGAATACTACACCAATTACGATTAATAGGATTGCAATCGTTCCCAGAACAATCGTTGTAGTAGTAGTCCACTCACGAAAAGCGATAACTCCAAAGATAGAAGTTGCAACAAGTTGCATACCAGTAGAAATAGTTACAGTAGTTGAAACACCTAGTTTTTCAACTGTTTTTAATTGGTTTACTTGTCCTAAAGCCCAGAATAAACCTGAAATAAAGCCAACAATCAAGACTGTCATTGTTAAAGTTGGTTGAGTAAATACATACATAGTTGTTGCGAAGAATAGAGCACCGATTGTCATACCTACCGTTTGGCTATATGCACCACCGCCCATTTTTACGCTTACTAATAAGATGTTTCCCCATGCGATTGCAGGAAGAAGCGCTAATAAAATGTCCATTACAAGACTCCCTTCGGTTTTCTATACCAATATAATTACATAGAGTTCTAACGATCGGTAATGCCCCACTAATAGAGTAGAAGATTACCGATCGCTAAAACAGGATGAAGAATTTACGATATAAATGCGTTTTCATTTCTTCATTTTTTGAAACACTTTCATATAATAACAGGAAATTACCTATTTTAGAAAGTGAATTCAAATAAAATGTATATTTAAATAAGGGAAAAAATTCAGTTATTAATCAAATCATTTTATTTTCCGGGAAATAAAAAGCAACTTTTGTCGAAAGTTGCTTTAAGAAGTAGTAATTCTTCTATTAATGAGTTGAATGCATAGTAAGAATAGAAGGGACATACTAATCGTTATGATTACAAGCGTCCAAGCTAGTTGCATATTACTCGCATCAATAGCCATATAAATCGCCGTTGGAATCGTCTGAGTTTTGCCAGGTATATTTCCTGCAAACATTAAAGTTGCACCAAATTCACCGAGTGCGCGAACAAAGCTTAAAATCATACCGCTAAGTAGTGCGGGGAATGCAAGCGGGAGTGTAACATGTAGAAAAACTTGATATTCACTTGCACCAAGATCGCGCGCGCCATCTTCAATTTGTACATTTGCGATAGAAAATCCTGTTTTTGCTGATTGGTACATGAGCGGAAATGCAACGACTGTAGAAGCAATGATAGCAGCAGTAGATGTAAACATAATGGACTGCTGAAATAATGATTCAATCCACTTTCCAATGGGACTGTTATTTCCAAAAATGATAATTAGAAAAAAGCCGATAACAGTTGGTGGAAGCACCATTGGTAATAAGAAAATAGTTTCTAGTAGTACTTTATATCGCCACGAGGAGCGCGCTAATGCTCGTCCAATAATCGTTCCTAAGATCGTAACGATTATTGTGGCGCACGCAGCTACTCGCAAGGATAGAAAGACAGGTGACAAAATTGCATCAAAGCTCATAGCGATTATGGCAGGATTGTAAATCCATATTTCTTAAAGATAGATTGTGCATCTTTTGATTGTAAATACTCATAGAATGAAGTCGCCTCTTTCTTATGCTTAGATTCCTTTATAACACCTAAAGGATAGTGGATTGGCTCATGAGAATTAGCTGCTACCGCTTCTACAATTTTTACCTTGTCTGAAACGAGAGCGTCAGTTTTATATACAATACCAGCATCAACATTACCTGTTTCTACATATGTTAACACTTGGCGAACATCTTTTGTAAATACGATTTTATTTTGAACGTCATTCCAAAGATTTTCATATGTGAGAGAAGCTTTTGCATATTTTCCTGCAGGTACAGATTCGGGTGTACCAAGTGCGATTTTCTTGATTTTCTCATCCTTTAAATCTTGAAGTTTTGTAAGAGCACTATCTTTTGGAATGACTAGAACTAGTTCATTTCCAAGAAGGTTTTTCCCTTCTTTTTCATTAATAAATCCTTTTTTAACAAGAGTTTGGAATTTATCCTCTGCTGCAGAGAAGAATAAATCAGCAGGTGCACCTTGCTCAATTTGTTGTTGAAGTGCACCAGAAGCACCGAAGTTAAAAGAAAGTTGAATAGTTGGTTCTTTCTCTTTATATTGCTTTTCAATTTCTTTTAATGCATCTTGTAAACTTGCAGCAGCTGATATAGTCAGCTCCACTGATTCTCCCTCTTTAGCAGCTGACTTTTCTTCACTTGAACAAGCTACACTGAATATAAGAAGAAAAGAAAGTATAAGTACCCCAATGGATCGTAAAGTAAATTTGTTCATAAAAAATCTCCCTTCGTTTACTAAATTAATTATAACTAATTATAACTAGTTATAACTAGTTATAATTGAATATAATTTGAACGATATAGTTGTTTTTAAAAACTAGGAGAAATATTCTTTTCTTTGTTACAATGAAGGAAGAAAGTGAGGAATCGTCTATGGATCATCATTCCTACACAACGGAAGAAGTAGCAAAGCAATTAAAAGTATCAAAATTAACTGTATACGACCTAATTAAAAAAGGAGAACTTCCTTCTTATAGGGTTGGTAGACAAATGCGCATTGATGCAGCTGATTTAGAACAATATATAAAGCAAATGAAAACAGGGAAGGTACAATTTACTCCTGTAAAGAAGGACGAAATTAGTAGTTCGAATACACGCATCATTAGTGGTCAAGAACTAACGTTAGATATGTTGGCAAAGCATATAGAAAATCGATTGCCAAATTCTAATATATTGAGAGCGTATCAAGGTAGTTTAACGAGTTTAGTGAAGATGTACCAAGGAGAAGGAAGCGTCGTTAGTTTACACTTATTTGATGGTGAAACGGGTACATATAATGTTCCTTACGTAAAACGTATTTTAGTTGGACAACCATATATTATGATGAATTTATTAGCAAGAAATGTTGGGTTTTATGTGCAAAAAGGGAATCCACAAAATATAAAAACATGGGCTGATTTAGCTCAGTCATCTATACGATTTGTAAATCGAGAAAAAGGTTCTGGTATTAGAGTGTTAGTGGATGAGCAATTGCGAATTCGAAAATTAAGTAAAGAAGATATTAACGGGTATGAATGGGAAGAATCGAATCACCTTGGTGTTGCCTCGCAAGTCGCGAATGGAAAAGCTGATGTTGGGGTAGGATCAGAAAAGTTTTCCCAAATTGTGAACGTAGACTTTATTCCAATAATGAAAGAACAGTATGATTTAGTACTTCTGAAGAATAAAGAAAATGATGAACTTATTGAGGTTATAAAAGGAATTTTGCAATCTGAAGAGTTTCACAATGAATTAAAAGCAATTGGTGGATATGATATAAGCAAAACAGGCCAAATTATATATGAAACAAACTAAAAAGCTGCTTGTCTATAAGACGAGCAGCCTTTTCTATATAAAGGGGGTTGGGGAAACGAATTGTTAAACGAGACTTTGAGCAAGTGTGTAAATGAAAGCTGTAAGAAGAGCTGCTCCACTTGCAAGTCCGATAAAGTGAAACTTTAATCAGTGAGGGCGGGGTATCCCTCGCTGATTATTAGCCCTCACCAATCGGGCTTTTACGGGCAGTTGATCCCAAACCTAACTTCTTTGATTTCGCTGAATTTTGAAGTGGGAGTCTTACTGCCCGTTAATGCGGGATAAAGTCTGATTTGTTGAAAGTAATGTTGTTCATTATAATCTCTCCTTATTTGTTTAATGTAGTTGCGACTGCTTTTGCATCGACAAGTGCGGATAGCACCATGCCCATTGTATTGAAAAATTTATTTGATTTCATTTTGTTCATCATGCGTATCCGCTCCTTTTCGAATTGTTGTTGCCCTGCTTTCTGTCTTAATTATATGAAATATAGCAGCCTGCAACTATCGAATTGGCTTACGTAAGACTTACACTTTTGTAAGAAAAAAAGACATTCGTGTAAGAATGTCCTTCAAAGCATATTGATATGATGGTGCTCTTTAATTGTTTTTAAAAAGCTGCGCATCGAATTGGTCATGTAACTATCTTTACGGCGTATGAAAACAGTTGAAATACTGCCGTATTTCTCCGGAATTGGATGGCAGTGGACTTTACCTGCTGTAGAAAGGTGCTGCACCGCAGACTGGGGGACGAGTGTAATCCCAAGACCGAGCGCTACGCTATTTAATATAGTTTCTAATATGTTAAACTCCATAATTCTTTTTGGTAACAAACCTTCATCTTTAAGCCATCGTTCAAGCTTGGAACGGTATCCACATCCTTGATTAAAAACGAGTAGGGGCGTCGTAGTAAATTCTTCTATATGAAAAGCTTTATTTTGTGTAACAAGCATTAATTTCTCAGTACTAACATCGTATTGTTCAATTAGTGGATGTTTAATAGGACCTGATATAAAGGCGCCATCTAATTGATGATCGAGTACTTCTCTAATAAGCTCTTCCGTTAGACCGGCTTGTAATGATAAATCGACATTTGGATAGCTTTTATAGTAAGAAGACAAGATGGTAGGTAATGTACTGACTGTTTCGACTGTACCAATTTTTAATATGCCAGAGGGTGTTTCACTATCTAAAAACACTTGTTTTAGCTCTTCAACATCTTGCAAAATTTTATGAACGTAAACGAGCATTTTTCTTCCTTCAGCTGTTAAAGTCATGCCTCGCTTATGACGGTAAAAGAGAGGTGTTTTCAGCTCGTTTTCTAATTGTTTAATACGTGCGGTTACATTTGATTGTACATAATTTAATTCCTTTGCTGCGCCGCTTACACTACCGCGGTCGGCAACGCTCTGGAAGATTTGTAAGTCTCGTAATTCCATTTTATGCTCCTCCTTGATGTTAACTATCATTATAAATGATAGTTAACATCATTTTGAATCATTTTACGTGATATATTTTTTCTTTTACAATTCTCTTTGTGCAAATAGAAAGAAGCGGGGGATTGTGGTGAGAAAAGGTCAAATGATAATAGGTGCTTTGGCATGTTTAATTGCAAGTATGTCATGGGGAGCGATGTTTCCGGTTGCTGATCATGCTCTAGAATACATAGATCCATTTTATTTTTCGTTTATTCGTTATGGGGCGGTAGCAATTGTATTGATTGTATTATTGCTAATGAAAGAAGGAAAGAAGGCATTTCGCTTAGAAGGAAGAGGGAAGTTACTCGTCTTTTTTGGAACAATGGCTTTTACCGTATATAATGTATTAATTTTTCTAGGGCAAATGTTAATGGGAAAATCAGGTGTAATGGTAGCTTCTATTATGGAGGCGCTTATGCCAATGATTTCAATTTGTATTTTATGGGGATATAAAAATATAAAGCCGAAGAAATATATGATAACGAGCATGATTATTGCGTTTGTAGGGGCTGTATTTGTTATTACGAAAGGTGATATGAGTTTCTTTTTAACATTGAAAGATAATATGTTTTCACTAGTATTTATATTTGTTGGTGTTGTAGGATGGGTTATTTATACGATGGGTGGTCAAACGTGTAGCGATTGGTCAACATTACGTTATTCAACATTAACTTGTATATTTGGGACAGCAGTTACAGGAATTATAACTATAATCATTACGTCACTTGGATATGTATCTGTTCCAAGTATGGAAACGATTTCTATTGTGAAATATGATTTATTATTTATGATGACATTACCAGGTATTGTAGCGCTACTTGCTTGGAACTACGGTGTGAAAATCTTATCATCAATTAATGGTATTTTATTTATTAACTTTGTGCCAATTACTACTTTAGTTATTATGATGATACAAGGATATAAAATAACGACATTTGATGTATTAGGAACATTATTTGTTATTGCAGCGCTTATTCGTAATAATGTTTGTCAGAGAAAAGAAGAAAATATAAATAAACAAATTTTGCAAGAAAAGCAATTGCGTCAAGCTGTTTAATAGGCAACTGGAGGATTTTATATGTTAGAAAGTTTATTGTTTTTCTTTGCTGCTGGAGTTGCCTGCGAGCTTGCAGCAATTAATCGAAACGGTCGTAAAAATATAAAACAACAAGCTGAACTGATACAGCTTTTAAAAGACTTGAAGGAAAGAAAAAATTAAAAAGACGACCGGGCATAGACGGTCGTCTTTTCTATTATTATTTATATAAAGGGGAAAGGGGACACAAAGTTATATAAGCGTAGCAGCGTAAATGAAAGCAGTAAGAAGAATCGAGCCGCTAGCTAGTCCTAAAAAATCTAATTTATTAAAAGTCATGTTATTCATTATAAATTCTCCTTACGTGTTTAATATAGAAGCAACAGCTTTTGCATCGATAAGAGCGGAGAATACCATGCACATTGTATTTAAGAAATTGTTCGTTTTCATTTTGTTCATCATATAGATCCGCTCCTTTTCAAATGGTTGTTGTTACTTTCTGACTTAATTGTATAAGATAGTGGAGGGAGTCACTATCGAATTAGCTTACAAGAAAATTACACTTTTGTAAGAATTGAAATTTAACAATAAATACTTATTTTTATTACCAACTCCTAAAACTTAGTGTTATAATCGTTGTAAGAAAATAATTATACTTCGGATATTCAGAAAGGAACGAAACAAATGTATAAACCAATTACATTTTCGTTGAAATATATATTTAAAATGGCTGGGAAGGTAGAAGTACAAGGGAGAGAGAAATTACCGGAAGATGGCCCTTACGTTGTTGCGTGTACACATACAAGTTTTATGGATGTTTTAATGTTAGCGGCAGGAATGTACCCAACCCAAATTCATTACATGGCAAAAAAAGAATTGTTTGAAGGGAAATTTAAAAATTGGTTTTTTAAAAATGTAAATGCATTCCCTGTAGACCGTGCGAATCCAGGGCCAAGCACATTGAAAATTCCATCACGTTTATTAAAAGAAGGAAAAGTAGTAGGGATTTTCCCGAGTGGGACGAGGTCATCAGAAGACGTTTCACTAAAAGCTGGGGCTGTTACGATTGCAATGCGTTCTAACGTTCCGTTAATACCGGCAGCTTATGTTGGTCCATCAAGTATAAAAGAATTGATAAAAGGAAAAAAAGCGCGATTAGTTTTTGGAGACCCAATTCAAATCGATGCTGAAGAACAAATAGATCGAAAAACGGCTATGAAAATGATGACAGATGAATTAAATGCAAAGTTTGAAGAACTAAAGGAAGTTTTGCAGCCAAATCAAAAATAAGAAAAGACGATCGTGCATAGACGGTCGTCTTTTCTATTATTATTTATATAAAGTGAAACTTTAATCAGTGGGGGGTGTTCATCCCCACTGATTATTAGTTGAACCAATCGGGCTTTTACAGGCAGTTGATCTCCCGCCTAACTTCCTCGCATTCGCCGAATTCTGAGGTGGGAGTCTTACTGCCCGTTAAAGCGGGATAAAGGGGAAAGGGGACACGAAGTTATAGTGTAGCAGCGTAAATGAAAGCAGTAAGAAGAACCGTGCCGCTAGCTAGTCCTAAAAAATCTAATTTATTAAAAGTGATGTTGTTCATAATGCATTCTCCTTACTTGTTTAATGTAGAAGCAACAGCTTTTGCATCGATAAGAGCGGAAAATACCAAGCTCATTGTATTTAAGAAATTGTTCGTTTTCATTTTGTTCATCATATAGATCCGCTCCTTTTCAAATGGTTGTTGCCCTGTTTCTGACTTAATTATATGAAATGTTGCGGAGAGTCACTATCGAATTAGCTTACAGGAAAATTACACTTTTGTAAGAAAAACGAATGAAAGTGTCATGATGAGAAGATTTGACATATGTTCATGTGATTCATTAAGTTAAAAGTAGAGGTGAGTGTATGGCTAATATTAAAGATATTGCAAAGATGGCTGGGGTTTCAGTTACGACTGTTTCGAGGGTATTAAATGATCATCCATATGTAAGTGAAGAAAAAAGGAAAGTTGTTTTAGAAATAGTTGAGAAATTGAATTACTCGCAAAATGCAAATGCTGTTCATTTATCAAAAGGGAAGACGAATATTGTTGGCGTGATTTTACCTTATATTAATCATCCGTCCTTTGATGCGATGGTGGGTGGAATGATGGAAGTTGCGTTAGCTCATAATTACAGGGTGCTTCTTTGTCAAACGAACTACAATAAAAAAGAAGAAATGAAAAGTTTACATATGTTGAAAACAAAGCAACTAGACGGTCTTATCATTTGTTCTCGTGCCAATGAGTGGGAAACTATAGAGCCTTATGCAGCGTATGGGGCGGTTATTGCTTGTGAGGATAATGATATTGAAAGCATATCGAGTGTATATACAGATCATTTTAATGCCTTTCAATTAGGGATGAGTTACCTTATTGAAAAAGGTTATAAGAAGATTGGATATTGTACGGGAAGAAAGTTAGGGCCAAGTAGTAAGAAACGTTTTGATGCTTATAAACAACAGCTACAATTAATAGATGAAGAAGTGATGGAAGATCGGATTTTCACAGAATGTTTTACGTTAGAAGATGGTGTAAGAGTTGCACATCAATTCAAGGAGATGGAGAATCCTCCTGAAGCATTAATAGTGGCAGGAGATGAAGTTGCTATTGGGATCATGACAGAAGTTAAAAAATTAGGTATTGAAGTTCCTGAGGATTTAGCGATTATTGGTTTTGATAATCAACCGATTTCTCAAGTTTTACAACTGACAACCATTGACCAAAATTTAAAGGGAATAGGTAAGACGGCTTTTGAAATGTTTTATAGGCAAGTAAGTGATGAGAGTTCTAAACAAGAAAAGATGGAAATTCCGTATAAACTTGTAGAACGCTCGACGGTTTAGTATTTATCCGTTATGTGTATAATCACATAACGGATTATTTTTTGAAATGTCTTTGACAGGAAACGCGTTTCATACTTTATAAAAGAGTTACACCGGTCTGTAATAATCCATGGATTCTTTTCAAGTGTTAAAACAATGAATAGAATTTGGAGGAATATGCATGAATGAACTTTTATTAAGTATGAAAAAATATGTAGAGGATGACGAAAAGATTTTAGCGTTTGTCGTAGGGATATTTGAAAAGGATGACTTTACTTTATGTTATCAACATGGGATTTTTGTTGCCACTACTAGACGTCTTCTATTTTACGGGAAATTTTCGTGCTATCCTGCGATATTTGAAGAGTATTCATATTTGCATATAGATGACATAGATTTCCGTCCATATTTCGAATGTACTTGTAATCGTGAAACCATTAGAGCTAAGTATATTCAGAGTGGGAATGTGGAGCGCTTTGTCCGTACAGTTAGAGCGAATATGAATAATTAATCACCCCTTTGTTTAAACATAATATCTTGGTCTTTGTGAGGGGAAATGCGGAATAAAAACAACTTCTAAACCTCTAGGAGATAGTGATACAATGTCAAATGGGGGGAGGTATGAACTATGGTTAATCAACGTATAAAGGAAATAACACTAATTACAATTGGTTCATTATTATTCGCAATTGGTATTAATTACTTTGCAATTCCAAACCGTTTATCAGAGGGTGGAATTATTGGTTTAACGGTTGTTACGTACTATTTATTTGATTGGTCACCAGGAATTGTGAATTTTGGTTTGAATGCAATTTTATTAGCTGTAGGTTATAAATTTTTTGATAAGAAAACGATGGTTTACACAATTATAGGTATTGTGGAAACCTCTTTGTTTTTATATGTTACAGAACATATCGAATATCAAGTAAATAGTGATACGTTACTAGCAGCTTTATTTGCTGGTGTATTTGTAGGTATCGGATTAGGCTGTATGTTCAAAGCTGGAGGTACATCAGGAGGATCGGCAATTTTAGCTCGACTAGCAAATCAATATTTAGGTTGGAGCGTTGGTAAAGGCGTACTTATTATTGATATCGTTGTAATTGCGGGTTCTGTATTTATAATAGGACAAGAAAAGGCAATGTATACACTTGTAGCTGTATTTGTCGGAGCGAAAGTAATTGATTTCATCGTGGAAGGTATGGATACAAAAACAGCTGTTACAATCATTTCAAATCAACCGGATTTAATACGTGAAACTATTACAAAAAACATGACACGCGGTGTCACTGTATTAGAAGGACGCGGCGGATATACTGGTAAAAATAAAGAAGTTTTATATATCGTTATTAATAAACAAGAGCTTGTTAAGTTAAAGCAAGTTATTAGTAGAGTTGATGAAGATGCCTTCGTTGTCATTCACGATGTGCGTGATGTACTTGGCGGTGGCTTTAAAGCAAGCTAAAAGGTGAACGAGAAAATTCGTTCATCTTTTTTTTATCCCGCATTAACGGGCAGTAGAACTCCCACCTCAAAATTCAGCTGGAGCAAAGAAATTAGGTGGGAGATCAACTGCCCGTAAACGCCCGATTGGTGAGGGCCGATAATCAGTGGGGGGATGAACAAAACCCCCACTGATTAAAGTTTCACTTTATTCTTACAAAAATGTAAGGGTAATGTAATGGGATTGAATGGTAGATTAAATTCCTGCTCTTTAGAATGGATGTATAAGTATCCTGCAGAGGAGGAAGATCAGTATTATGAAGAAAAAAATAATTACTACTGTAATAGCTATGGTAGTGATAGTAGTAGTATTACTACCTACGAAACTTGGACCAGTTATTGATAAATATAATCCGCTTTATACGACGAAAGAATACTATACAATTGTGGATGCGATTGGTCAGCATGTCGGTGATGAATGGTATGAATATGAATTTATTGCATTTGATGAACGTGGAAGAGAACAAAAAATAAAGAAGACTGTTAAGCATATGTTAAAGAGAGATGAAGCATTAAAGGTGTACGCAAAAGGACGCTACGGCGAGGCAATTGAAGAAATTGAAGCTGTAAATATTCCTATTAATGCGAAGAGTAAACTTTTAACGATGAGATAGCGAATTATACCCCCGCCTATTTTTTGTCGAAAATAAAAATACTAGGTAGGGGTATTTTAGGTTCGTGAAAAAGCCTTAGTCCATATGGACTAAGGCTTTTCTTATTATATAAAGGGGAAGGGGGTACATTGTAGTAGCATGAGTGAAAGGTATAAGAAGAGTCGGCTACTAGCAATGTAATTTGGTTATGTGAGTGTTCTTCTTATTTGGCTTACTTTCTAACTTTATTGTACGAAATATAGGTAAGGGAAACTATCGAATTACATTACACATAGCTTACAAACATGTAAGCCTTCTGTAATGTAATTCGATGGTTAAAATATAGTAAATTTCATATAGTGTAACTAGAAAGTCTCACTGTATCACTTTCTGTTTGTAATGTTAATGAAGAATGAAAAACCAACTAATTTTTAATAGCCCTCATCTCTATTTAGATGAGGCTCTTTTTCAAACCTTACAACATTGTAAGGTTTACGTAAGTTAATTCGATAGTAAATTTGTCATATTTTTTGCATAATAGATACAAATAGATAAAAAATAATTAGGGATATATTAAGAAGGGAGAAAACTGGGATGCGTAAAGAAGAAGTAGTGAAGTTTCCAATTAAAGATTTCTGTAGCTACTTTACTGTTGCCGTAGTATGTATTGGATTATTTGATATAATAACAAATTTAATTGTTAACTAATATAGATGATAAAACAAGAAGGAAGACCCTTTCTTGTTTTTTTTATGGGGGCATAAAGATGAAATTGATTGATAGTCATATACATGTTGATCAATATGAGAATGAAGAGAAAAGTAGATTATTTATAGATGTGGAAAACAGTAAAGAGATACAAGGGCTTATTGCAGTATCTATGAATTATCAATCATGTCTAGAAACTTTATCTTTAGCAAAGCGATATCCTTTTGTACATCCAGCAATAGGTTTTCATCCGGAGCAGCCGATTCATAAAGAGGAATGTGAGCAAATTTATAAATTAATTGAAGATCATGTAGAGGAAATCGTTGCGATTGGTGAAGTCGGCTTGCCATATTATTTAAGGAAAGAAGATGAAAATATTGCTATTGATCCATACATAGCGGTGTTAAAAAAGTTTGTGGAACTAGCTAGTAAATACGATTTACCAATTATATTGCATGCGGTTTATGAAGATACTGACACTGTATGTGATTTACTTGAAGAATATAAAGTTTCGCGTGCACACTTTCATTGGTTTAAAGGAAGTGAAGAGACAATGAAACGGATGATGAGGAACGGTTATTATATTTCTATCACACCGGATGTTTTACATAAGGAGAAAATTAGAAAAATAGTTTCGTATTATCCGCTTGAATATATGATGGTAGAAACAGATGGGCCGTGGGAATTTCAGAAGGATACGATGACACATCCTTATATGATAAAAGATGTATTACAAGAAATTAGTATAATAAAAAAAATATCAGTAGAGAAAGTTACTGAGCAAATATATGCGAATACGGTGCGATTTTATAAAGTTAGTGAGTCATAAAAAAACACCAAGCATCTCGCTTGGTGTTTTTTTTATGACTCTAATTTTTTCGCACGTCTTAATAATAAAAGAAAGACAATTATAATGAACCCAATTATAAGGAAGAACCCATATTGTTTTATATAATCAATTATGTCATTCGCACTTGTTGGTTTTTCAACGTGAATGCCTTCTTTATTAGTAGTAATATGAATATCTTTCATTTTTACTTCATTCATGTCTTTTTGTAAATCAATCCACTCTATGTTTGGAATACTTTCTAGTTCTTTTAATACTTCTTTTAATGGTTCAACGCCCAAGTAAGGATGATAAAATGCACCGATAATTCCATCAGATAGTTTAGTGATAGATAAAGCACGTTCTTTCATTTTTACTATAGCTTGTGGCTTCCCTTCCTCAATAAAGCCAACAGTTTCAGGAATTAATTTCATCCCATGCAAAAATGACGGTGTACTTATATAAGCTGGTGAGTGCATTGATTTCCAAGTTGTATCGTTTAGTTGTATTTGTCCTACATAAGTTGAAAAATATTGTGATAGTATTTCATATCCTTTTTGAGACATTGTATAGTGCGGAGCTTCAAAGGCAACTGGATATAATTTAGCTTCTACAAGCTCTGTAATCCCTTTTTCAATATGATCTTTAATATATTTTTCTTCGAAGGCTTTCCCGTTTTTTACGTATTTATTATAGTCTTCTGTAGACTGAAAATCTTTTTTTGTTTTTGATTTTTCATGGTTTGGTTGGCGAATTGGTTGATCTGTTTTTACATCCCAAAATTCAAAACCTTCGCCAGTTTCACTATCATAAAACTGATGTGTGTAACCATGCATAACGATAGAGCCACCATTATCTTGCATAAAGTGTAAAACATCGATTAATTCAGAGTTATCCTTTAAATGTACTGTTTTTCCTGTGTCTGGATCTTTGTAAACAGGGATAACGGTAATCATATAAGGGAGCTTTTTCTCTTTTAGTAATTCAGCGATTTCTTTTAATTGCTTTACATCTACAGCTGGATGAACGTCTTCAAGACGTAAATAAGCTGAAGTTTTATTTGTTTCAGGTTTTTGTCCGAAATAAGAAAATAACATTTCACCGACGTAATGAGACATCCAATCGAAAAGGTTTGGAGTTGCAACATAATAGGATGTTCCTTGTTGAACGATTAACGGATGAGTTCCACTTGAATTTAAAGCATTAGCAAGAACTGTTCCATTTGCATCAAGCGATCGAACTAATCGTTCTTCCTCTAAGGTATTTTTCAGCTTATGGGCTGGATATTCAATTTTTTTAACTCGTATATCATCATTTTTCAATGTAATGAAAGAAAAACGATTAGATAATTGTTCAACATTTTGTCCTAAAACTAATACTGGACCTGAGAAGTTTTCTAGAAATTGTTTTGCTGCAATAGAAAAATCTTCTTTTTTCTCTCCGATATAAACAATATGTGTATAAGAAGATGATTCAGTACTTTCCTTTATTTCCTTTAAGCTTTTTACTGTTATATCTTTTGTAAAGTGCCCTAACTGAGTATTAAGGATTTGTACATTGTTTGTAATTTTGTTGTCTTCTGTACTATACAAAACGAGTACTTTTGATTTTGATGATGTTTGTGCAGAGGTATGTATAGGAATGAGTAGTAAAATGCTGAAAAAGATTAGTAGAGTTCTTTTCATTTATTTATGCTCCTATTCTATATATGGAATTCAATTTACAATTATATACAAGAAATAAGTTATAGTCCATGTAAGTTACATTTTTGTACGTATTTACCATATGTTTTTTCACAAAATCGGTCTAAAGCATGATGATAATATGTATAGTTATTTGCTATGATTGAAAGGTAAGAGAATGATAGAGTGTTGGTAATTGTAAAAGGAAGGCTGAAAGGGGACAAATTTCAGCGGAGAAAGAGGTAGAGGTAGTGAAGAAATTCTTTGTAGGATTTTTAGTTGTTCTTGGAGTGTATTTATATTTCCAAGGAAAGTCTGAAGGAATGGGTAAGCTAATGAATGAAACAAGCTATGTTGATTCAGAAGAAGCAAAACAGATGAAACAAATCATTATAGAGGAAGCAAAGAAAGTAAACCTTCCGGAATGGATACCTCTTACAATTGCCGAACATGAAAGTAGGTTAAATCCAAGAAGTGTTGGAGATAACGGAACTTCATTCGGATTGTTTCAATTACACCGCGGTGGTGGGCTTGCGCCAGATCATTTAACTGATGAAGAGCTGAAAGATCCACGTACAAATGCGCAAATTGCAATGCCGCATTTAATGAAAGGTTATAAGCGCGGGGTGCAAAAAGGTTTGACTGATTTTGCATTACTGAAATATATAGCGAATACATCTGGATGGCCAGGGAATTTAGGACCAGAGTGGACGGATAACAATATGAAGTATAACATCGGATTAGAGGATGTATACTATCGAAATAAAGGTGTAATCAAAGAGTAGGTTTTCTATACCTACTCTATTTTTTTATGAATAATTTCATCCTTTTCTTTCATGAAATACTGCGCTAGTTGTATTTTCACATCTTCTAGTTTTGTAGAAACTTGAGGTATTTTATATCCTACATACAACGGTGAAACGACAAACCTAGGAACAACTTTACAAATGATTTTTCCATTTAGATGATAGAAGAATAAGTTATAACTACTACATCCTTTATGGAAATCTGTCAGTATGTAACGTACAGTTTGCTGAATATAATTTGCCATTTCATCTATAAATGCAATATCTTCAATGACTATGTTAAATTCAGTAAAGCCAATAATAGGACGCTCTGAAATGTTGAGTTCAATGCGTTCATTTTTTTGAACAATTACCCCTTGGAAATTTGCTTCCTCAATATTTTCAAGATAGTCTACATGTTTCATTCCGATAATTTGCATATGTGCATGATGCAAACTTCCGCCTGAAAATGGACCATGATTTTTGTATAAAATCACAGAAGTGAATTCTTCATTTTCCTGTAAGTTTAACCAATGGAGAATAGAGAAGCGAATTAGTTTTCTCATATGTTCTTCTGTATATGTTGCGATATGGTCTTCGCAATTATCTGTTTCGATTAGCACGGTTTGAAAGGTATCCTGTAATGTAGGGAATTTATTTTTTAACCAAATAATAGAGCCCTCAGTTGCTAAAATATCCGTTAAATTTTCTCTGTCACAAAAAGGACATGCAGTGTTTCTGTTCCGAATACTTTCTGGTTTTTGTTTACCGATATCGTTTAAAAAATATAGTTGTTGTGTATCCATTTGTATTTATGCCCCTTTAAAATATATGTAAAAATCCCGCTTAATACATTCGGGAAAAGGAGAAGGAAATCCTTTAAAGGGAATAGGGAAAAATAAAAGACAAGATATCCTCATTGCAATAGGGTACCTTGTCTTTTATTTTTTCTTTAATAGTGTGTATGGATAATATAGGGCATTTTCATTTTGTTTCTTTTTTCTATTTTTTATTGTGTATAAGGCAATTGCTGTACTTGCGATTACAATAATGGCTTTCTTCATATTCATATACCCCTTTTTATTGTTGGTTTAATTCTTGGCTAACTGCTTTCGCATCAACTAAAGCATGTAAGATCATTTTTACCATGTTCATCATAGTTCTTTCCTCCCTTTTATAGTTCGTTTAGTTCTTTTACAACTGCTTGTCCGTTCACTAATACCTCAAAGATTGCTTTTACGATTTCTTTCATCATGATTGTTTCCTCCTTGTTTTTGTCTCTCTTGTTTACATCTTTATTGTATAGGGAGGTGTCTTTTCGTACTATCGCTTTCCATTACGTGAACATAACAGTTTTGTAAGATTTGATGTCACTTATTGAAATGTTTAGTCTATCTTTATTATTTTCAGAAAAATGACTATTCAAACATAAATCGGGGAAGTATAATAAAGAAGTAAGTATTAAATTCCGTACGAAAGGAGTGAATGAGATGAAATGTTCTTTAGCTACGCGCGCAAAATTTTTAGATTATATCTATATTTGTCGTGCGATTTTTCATGATGTAGTTGTTAACGGGATACGTATGCCCTTTTTTAACAATTGCATAGTAGCTATTGAACGATAGAAGTCTCTTCACCCATTTTTGATAAACGTGTGAAAAGGGAGCTATTTGGCTTCCTTTTTCTATGACAAAAACCATGGGGAATGTTTCTTTCCCATGGTTTTTTATATTGAAAGGAGTACGGAAAATGACAATTTGTAGTGTAAATAATGTAAAGAAATCTTTTGGTGGAAACATCATATTTGAAAATATATCGCTTGAAATAAAGAATGGAGAACGTATTGGATTAGTTGGTCGTAACGGTAGTGGGAAGACAACTATCTTTCAGCTTTTAACAGGAATTGAGGGTTTGGATGCGGGAGCTATTCATGTGAAGAAAGGTACGCGCATTGGTCATGTAGCACAAATTCCAAAATTTAATAATGAAATGAATGTATATGATGTATTAAGCTCCGCTTTTAAAAAGGAAAAAGAGTTGGAGATAGAAATGCATGCTTTAGAAAAAAATATGGCGGAAGAACAGGAAGCATCTGCTTTACAAAAATTGATGGAGAGATACGGAGTAATTCAAGAAAGATACGCGTTTCTCGGTGGCTATGAAATAGAAGCGAATATTATGAAGGTAGCAAATGGTCTACAGGTGACGGAACTATTTCCCCGATCATTTATGGAGTTAAGTGGTGGAGAACAAACAAAAGTAAGTCTTGCGTATATGCTATTGCAGAAACCAGATCTACTTTTGTTAGATGAACCAACAAATCATTTGGACTTATTTGCAGTCGAGTGGTTAGAGCAATTTCTAAAAGAATATACAGGAACAGTTATGGTCATTTCGCATGATCGCTATTTCCTTGATGAAGTTGTAACGAAAATTTTTGATTTAGAAGATGGAGAAATTCACGTATATCATACGAACTATTCACAGTTTGTTGAGGAAAAGGAAGAAAGGCTGCTTCAAGAATTTCAAGCGTATCAAGAACAGCAAAAGAAAATAAAGAAAATGAAAGAAGCAATTAAGCGTCTACGTGAATGGGCAAATCAAGCGAATCCGCCGAATGAAGGATTGCATAAGAGAGCCAGAAATATGGAACGTGCATTAGAGCGCATAGAGAAACTAAAGAGACCCATTTTGGATAGAAAACAGATGGGACTTCAGTTTGAAGGGCAAGAGAGAAGCGGGAAAGATGTTGTTGTAATGAAAGAAGTGAGTAAAGGATTTGATGAACGATCTTTATTCGAGAAAGTAAATTTGCATATTCGTTTTCAGGAGCGCGCAGCTATAGTTGGACGTAATGGTACAGGAAAGACTACGTTATTAAAACTATTACTAAAAGAAATGCAGCAAGATGCTGGAGAAATTCGGATTGGTAGTAGTGTGAAAATCGGTTATTTATCGCAACATGCGTACGGGAATATGAAGAACAATGTATTGGAAGCTTTCAGAGATTGCGTGGCTGTAACAGAGGGAGAAGCAAGACATATATTAGCTCGTTTCTTATTTTATGGTCCAGCTGTTTTTAAGAAAGTAACACAACTTAGCGGTGGAGAAAAAATGAGGTTAAGGCTCGCGCAACTTATGTATCAAGATGTTAACTTTCTTATTTTAGATGAACCGACGAATCATCTTGATATTGAATCAAGGGAAGTTTTAGAGGAGGCCCTTGAACAATATAATGGGACGATTTTAGCTGTTTCACATGATCGTTATTTCTTAAATAAATTGTTTGAAAAGACATATTGGATTGATGAGCACAAATTATTTGAGTTTGCAGGGAACTATGCATGGGCTCGTCAAAAGTGGGAAGAAAAAATTGAGAAACAGGTAATAAAACAGAAGCAGCAACAGCAAGGGAATAAAGCGTTAGAAGTAATGCCTATAAAAAAGAAGAAGTCTAGGGATTTAGAGGCAGTTGAAAATGAGTTAATGCATATAGAAGAAGATATATATGCACTCGAATGTAAAATGGAAAATGTAGTTGATGTTGAAATGCTTGAACAATTATATGAAGAAAAAACGAAAAAAGAGTTTTTACGAGCGGAGTTATATAATGAGTTAGAGAATATTGTGGAGTAAAGAAAATAGAATGAAAAAGAGCAAGTTGTTTCCTCATATTTTTGGGGAGGGCTTGCTCTTTTTAGTATAATGAAAGCGGAAAAATTGGTATAATTTTCTTGCTGCTGTGATAATAGAATGAACTTTAGGTCACTAAAACGTGGGGAGAATTTTATGTTAGGATATGCGCGGATTGCTACAATCGTCATGATTTGCTTAGTTTACGCAAATCATGTTTCACGTGAAACAGAAAATTTACAAATTTTTGTCGGTATTGCACTTTTTATTTATATTGTGAATCATATTTTGCTTGTAAAAGCAAAAGGGAGTAGGAAACTTGTTTTTTATACCTTGCTCACAAACGGTATTGTCACAGCGTTATTAGGTTTTTTATTTCCCGAGACATGTTTGTATTTAATTATATTTGGAATTGATGCGGTAGGATTATTTATTCATGATTGGCGTAAAAGGATGACTTATTTTTTTATCGCTTTTTTCTTTCTTTGTTGGTTTATAAATATACTACATACGTATCAACATACAGAGAGTCTGGAATTGGAGAGTAATGCAATTAACTTTATGTTTATCATTTTCAGTGCTTTAGCTGGAAACTTAATAAAGAAACTTACAGCTGCTCGGCAAATGGTAGATGAGCAATATGGGGAATTAGCATTATCTCATACAGCTTTAAAAGAAGCACATGAGCAATTACGTCTATATGCAAAAGAGGTAGAAGAATTGACAGCTGTTCGGGAGCGAAATGATATTGCCCGAGAAATTCATGATACTGTTGGTCATAATATGACGGCATTACTTGTTCAGTTACAACTGGCGGAGGTTTTATGGAAACAAAAATCGGACGCTACAGAAGAGGTTTTACATACATGCCATGGGTTAGCTAGAAAATCACTTCAAGAAGTGAGAGCTTCTGTGCATGCCTTAAAAGAGGTAAGTAAACTAGGGAACATAATAGAGAATATGCGTGAAATGTTACATGGATATTCTAAAGTGACGAAAGTACAAGTATCTTTTCAATTACAAGGAGATCCGGTTTTGATTCCGTTGTCACTACAGCCTACGTTGCTTCGTATTATGCAAGAGTCTTTAACGAATGCAAAACGTCACGGAAAAGCTAGTTTATGTGAAGTGAGTTTAGTTTGTTCAGTGGAACAAGTTAAGTTATGTATTTTGGATAATGGTATGGGAGTCAATGAAGTAAGCCCTGGATTTGGCTTACTTAATATGAAAGAACGTGTAGAGGAGCATGGTGGAATCATTCAATTTGAGAGTGAAATAGAAAAAGGTTTTCGCCTAAAAATCGAATTTCCACTCCGAGAAAAAACATGGGTAATAGGGGGAGCGTTATGATTCGAATTATGATTGTTGATGATCAATCACTGATTCGTGATGGATTGGCAATGATATTAAATTTACGTCCGGAACTGGAAGTGGTAGGGACGGCTAGTGATGGGGATGAAGTCGTACAAAAGGTGAAACAATTACAGCCTGAAATTATTTTGATGGATATTCGGATGCCTCGTATGAATGGTGTTGAAGGAACTCGTTTAGTTAGAGAAAAGTTTCCTTATATAAAGGTTCTTATGTTAACAACTTTTAGTGATAGTGAGCTTATTTTTGAGGCATTAGAGCAAGGAGCGAGTGGTTATTTATTGAAGGATATGGAGACAGATGCAATCGCGCAAGCAATTTTAACGGTGCATAGTGGCGGGGTTGTGCTTCCTCAGGATATAACAGCGCAAATTATAGAGGAATTAAAAAAGACGAAAGTGGCAGTAGAGTGTAACCCACCAGAACAACTAAAACAATTAACTGAGCGAGAAGTAGATGTTTTAAGAGCAATTGGACTGGGGTTAAATAATAAAGAGATTGCCGAAAAGCTATTTATTACAGAGGGAACTGTTAAGAATCATGTTTCTAATTTGATTAGTAAGCTAGAACTGAGAGATCGAACACAAGCAGCAATATACGCAGTAAGGTATGGCGTCACGATGTACACATGACTTTTGGCATATATAAGTGTGAAAAAGCAGCAGAATTTGCTGCTTTTTTATTTTGTATTTCTATCTTAAGGGTGATGGAGAGAAGAAGAAATTTTTCTACAATGAAAGTGTAGATGAATACAAAGGGGCTGAATCAATATGTTAGTCATAGATCATATTACGAAATCATTTGGCAAGAAGGAAATCGTAAAGAATGTTTCTTTTGAAGTGAAAAAAGGTGAAACATTTGGATTGCTTGGACCAAACGGAGCGGGGAAATCAACGACGATATCAATGATTTGCGGGTTAATTCCATACGATAGTGGTGATATAAAAGTTGGTGGGAAATCTGTAAAAGAGTATCCATCAGAAGCGAAAAAGAAAATCGGTATTGTCCCGCAAGACATTGCGCTGTATCCGACACTTTCAGCAAAGGAAAATTTAATCTTCTGGGGAAAGATGTACGGTTTAAATGGAAAAGTTGCAAAAGAGCGGGCAGAGGAAGTGTTAGCTTACGTCGGTTTACAGGATCGGGGAAAAGATAAAATTGAAACATTTTCAGGTGGAATGAAAAGGCGTATTAATATTGGTGCAGCACTTATGCACGAACCAGAGTTATTAATTATGGATGAACCGACGGTCGGGATTGATCCGCAGTCGAGAAATCATATTTTAGAGACTGTTAAAAAGTTAAATGAAAAAGGTATGACGGTCATTTATACGAGTCATTACATGGAAGAAGTTGAGTATTTATGTGAGCGAATTGCCATCGTTGATCATGGAAAGGTAATTGCACTAGGAACGAAAAGAGAGCTATGTAATCGTCTAACAGATGGGTTTATGGTGAAATTGCAATTAAATCGCTACAGTACGGAACTGCTACAAAAGTTGAAGGCACTACCTGTTGTTGAGCGGATTATTTTTGACGAAGATAGTAGCACGATTGATATTGGACTAAATGGTGGCGAGGCAATTGGCATAGTTGTTTCAGAAGTTGTTGAAAACAAAGCTCAAATTTTAAAACTGGAAGTAAAAGAACCGAATTTAGAGGCACTTTTTTTACAATTAACAGGACGTTCACTTCGTGATTAAGGGGGTTAGTACGAGATGAGAAGTTTCATTATTGCATGGAAAGATTTAAAAATCCGTTTAATTGATCGGCGCGGATTTATGATGATGTTAATTATGCCACTTGTATTAACGGCCATTTTAGGTTCAGCATTAAGTAATGTATTTGAGAGTGGTGGACTACCGAAAACAGTAATTGGCTATTATCAAGAGGGAACGGATGAGTTTGCAGATGTCTTTCAAAAAGATGTATTGCAATCTAAAGAAATAAAAGATGATGTGAAAGTAAAGGTAGTTAACTCTCGGGAAGAGCTTGAAGATATGTTAAAGGAAAAGAAAATAGATGTAGGAATTGCCATCCCAAATAAATGGAGCGAACAAGTACAAGATGGAAAATTAAAAGAACCAAAGGTGCTTATAGACCCATCAAAAGATATACAAGCAAAAATTGCTGAGTCAATGATCCGCTCTTTTTCAGAACGTGTTCAAACAGTCGCAGTATCTACTAAAAGTGTTGTAACAGAATTAGCAAAATCTCAGCAGAGTGATGTAGCAAAAGTTGCAAAAGAGGTAAGTGGAAGTCTACAGACGATAGCAACTGCAAGTGTGGGTAACATCCAAAAAGGAACGGTAGGCAAAAAAACAGTTGCAGCGATGCAATATTATGCAGCAGCAATGTTAGTCATGTTTTTACTATATAACATAACAGTAGGTGCAAAGTCAGTTGTAACAGAGCAACGAACTGAAACGTTGGCGCGTTTGTTCAGTACACCGACGAGCTCATTTTCAATTTTATTCGGGAAGTTTTTAGGTACATTACTATTTGCCTGTATACAATTTGGAATATTTATAGTTGCTACACACTTTATGTTTCATGTGGAATGGGGCGCAGATGTGTCTCAAATAGTAGTGTTGGGAATTTCTTATGCAATTTGTGTTTCTGGTTTATCTATGTTAATCGCCGCTTTTATTCGTGAGGAAAAAACGGCAGACTTAATGGGGGGAATCGGTATTCAAATACTAGCTATATTAGGAGGGTCAATGTTACCGATTTACGTATTTCCCGATACACTTCAAACAGTTGCAAATATTGCTCCGAATAAATGGGCACTTACGAGCTTTTTAAATATTATGTCGGGAACATCTTGGGATGTGCTATTCCCTGTCATTTTAAGTTTATGTAGTGCAGGAATTATCTCCGTTATGATTGGAACGTTACGTTTACGTACGAGATAGGAGGGGAAATGATGAAGAAAGTTTGGGCGCTTTGTTGGCTAGAATTAAAACAAATTTTAATTAAGCCACAAAGTTATATACTCATGTTTGGAATGCCTATTATTTTTACACTCATTTTCGGTGGACTTTTAGGCGGAAGTGGGAATGAGGAAGTAAATATTAGTTTAGTAGATAAAGATGGTTCTGTACTATCTGGCAAGTATTATGAGGAAATAAAGAAAAGTGATTTAATTTCTATAGAAAAGGTAACGTATAGGGAAGGGACACAGAGGATCGAAGATAAGAAAGCATCTGGTATAATCATCATTCCGAAAGATTTTCAAAAGGGTATGCTAGATGGAAAAGTAGAAAATATCCAATTTCAAGCCAGTGCTGATTTTACGGGTGGAACTTCTGTAGAGCAAGTATTAGCAAGTGCATTAAAAAAGATGGAGATAGAAGTTAGTGCAGCAAGAGATTTTGAGAAGAAAAGTAACACTTCGTGGGAAACGATGTATGAAACAATTTATACAAAAATAGATCCTGTTTCGATTCAAAAAGAATTGATTTTACACGATGATCAAAAGCTAAATAACGTTACAGGGCGAGCGGCAGGTTTTTCAATTCTATTCGTCATGATTGTCATGTTAAGTGCGACGGGAACTATTTTGAAAGCTAGACAACTTGGTGTTTGGTCTCGTTTATTAGGGGCACCAGTTTCAAAAGTTCAAATACTAGCAGGATATATCCTTTCCTTCTTTTTAATAGGGTGGATTCAATTTGGTGTTTTAATGATATTAACGCATTCATTATTTGATGTGCAGTGGGGAAATTTATTAGGGGTTATTACACTCGTTTCAGTATTGCTATTAGCGGTTATTGGTCTAGCTTTATTATTGGCAAGTATCGTGAAAACAACAGAACAGCAGTCCGCACTAGGGAATATCGTTGTAATTTCAACGTGTATGATTGGTGGTCTTTATTGGCCAATTGAAATTGAGCCTTCATGGATGCAAGCGGCGGCAAATTTTGTTCCGCAAACGTGGGCGATGCGTGGCTTTACTGAGTTAATTGTAAGGGGAGGTACATTAGCAGATATAGGAGGATATATTGGTATACTCATTTTATTTGCAGGAGTATTTTTCGTAATTGGTTTAACAAGAATACGTTATGACTGAAAAAAGAAAGCAGAGTTACAGCTTTACGCGCTGAACTCTGCTTTCTTTTTGTGTGGTATCTTCCCTTGTTGAAATTATAATAGCGATCCCGAGCATAATAAAAAAAGCTAAAAAGAGGACGAACTTTGGGAAGAAAGGGAATAGTAATAACGCCCCGACTATCATGATTGTTAATAATACATAGTGCAGGACATATTGGAATAGGTTGTCCATATTTTCGCCCCCTTCTTGGTAGTTAATTGTTATTATTCTATGCTGGGCTAATAGATAATAGAATGAATTTTTTACTAAGTTTGCCTAAATTAAAGATTGATAAATAATTTTGAAAAAACTCTCAAAATATTTATATAGAAATAATTGACAAAATATACTGAAAGATATAAGCTAATAACCATAAAGTCTACCGGAAAGGTCGGAATAAGATTGTTACCCCTCAAAAACAACTATTTTTTTATAACCAAAACCGACTTTTCCGATTGGCTATAAAATGTTGCTGTGGGAGGCATACATTAGGCAAGCAGTTCATAAGGTGTAATTATTAAAAAAAGTTAGGGTGGGGACAATGAAGAAAAAGACAAAAAAATGGGCTGGTGTATTTTCGGTATTACTGAGTAGTTCGCTTGTGTTATCTGCTTGTGGGGGACAGGAGGATACGGCTTCTACAGAACCAGTAAAACAGCAAGATTTAAAAAATATAAAAGTTGAAAATATTGCTGCGACAGATAAGACGAAAGTACCAGATAAAGCGAAGAATAGAAAAGATACGTTAGTAGTTGGTATTAGTAAACCAGGCGGCGTATTTTTACCATATTTCCAACAAAATGGTTGGGATGGAAACGTCACTTCAGTTATTTTCGCATCTCTTGTATCTACAGATAAACAGGGAAAACCAACTCCAGAATTAGCTGAGAAGTGGGATATTTCCTCTGATCAGTTAACATATACATTCCATTTACGTAAAGATTTGAAATTTAGCGATGGTTCACCATTAACAGCAGATGATGTAGCGTTCACATTGACGCTTTTACACGATAAGGCATATGAGGGTGACAAAGACATTTCTCAATATGCTGTTAAAGGTGGTAAAGAATATAAAGAAGGAAAAGCAACTTCTATTGAAGGAATTCAAGTTGTTGATCCACAGACAATTAAAATTACAACTGAAAAAGTTAATTCACAGGCACTAACAGCCTTAGGTGGAGAGGTATTATCAAAAGCTTATTATGGAAAAGATTACAAACAAAATACAAGCTTAGATTACTTAAAAGCGTTATATGAAAAACCGATAGCTGCGGGTCCATATAAATTTGAAAAGTATATCCCAGGGCAAGAAGTGCGATTTGTAGCAAATGAAAATTATTATGCGGGTAAACCAAAAATTCCAAACTTCATTTATAAAATTACTTCTGGTGATACGAAGCTTCAATTATTCCAAACAGGTGAGGTTGACTACACTGGCCTAGGTACTGGTGACGAAGTTCTTGAACAGGCTAAGGCTTTAGAATTTGCAAATATCCAAATCGAAACAGCAGCGTCATTTAGCTATATTTATATGAATAATAATAAGCCGTACTTAAAGGATAAAAAGGTTCGTCAAGCACTTATTTACGGATTAGATCGTAAAAAATATGTTGATACAGCATTGAAAGGATACGGTACGGTAGCTAATGTACCAATTCATCCAACTTCTTGGGCTTATACGGAAGAAGGAGTTAATAAATATGAATACGACAAAGAAAAAGCGAAAAAATTATTAGATGAAGCAGGATGGAAAGTTGGTTCGGATGGAATTCGTGAAAAAGATGGTCAAAAATTAAAGCTTTCTTATTTCGGCCCAAGTTCGGCTAAAGATAGCGATTTATTAATTCCGATTGCAAAAGAGAATTATAAAGAAATAGGTGTAGAATTTAACCCTGAATTTATGGACTTTAATACTATGCTTTCGAAGGTAAACAAAGGTGATTATGATTTAGCTTCTGTTTCGACACCAATTACAAGTGATCCGAGTGAAACAGCTGGTGAATATTTGTCGGGTGTCAATGAGAAGAGTCTTGGTTATAAAAATGCAAAAGTAGATGAGTTAATTCAAAAGGGTATTGAAACGGTAGATATTGAAAAACGTAAACCAATCTATAAAGAACTGTATAAAGAATTAAGTGATGATCCACCAGTAATTCTATTAAACTATCGTAGAACAATTACTGGTTATAACGGGAATATAAAAGGAATTGACCCTGAAAAATACAATAGTATTAGTGCAAACTTACCAGCTCTATCTATCGAAAAATAACGAGAAGAATGTATAAGTAGAAGACATTTTTTCATTCGGCAAGTAGTGTGCCGCTTTGAAAAAATGTTCTTCTATTTTAAGCATAAGATTGGAGAGAAAAAGGGTGAAAACATATATCATTCGTAGGCTGTTACAAATGATTCCTACACTGTTGGGGACATCGATTATTATCTTCTTCCTGTTCGCACTTCTTCCAGGAGATTATATTGATTCAAACCCGAAGATTACACCGGAAAGAGCAGCTGAACTTAGGGAATTGTATGGATTGAATAAACCAATTGTTGAGCGATATTTTCACTGGCTAGGTAATGCATTGCAGGGGGACTTTGGTTTTTCTCTTCAATATCAAGAATCTGTAACGTCATTATTAAATAAATTTATATGGAATTCGTTTATTGTTGCGATTATTGCATTGTTCTTTATTTGGCTAATTGCACTTATTATCGGTGTATTTTCAGCGACAAAGCAACATTCTTTATTCGATAAGCTTGTAACAATTGGTGTATTTGCAGCGATGTCATTTCCTTCATTCTTTATCGGTTTGTTTTTAATTAAAGTGTTTGCGGTTGACTTTAAGCTGTTACCGATAGGCGGGATGATTGATGTTGGGAGTAATTCAACTGGGCTTGCTTACGGAATAGAAGTTGCAAAGCATATGGTTTTACCCGTATTTATTTTAACTCTTCTTGGAGTTGGCTCATTAACTCGTTATTTTAGAACGAGTATGTTAGAGGTTGTACGGCAAGATTACATTCGAACGGCTAGAGCAAAAGGTTTAAAGGAGAAGACCGTTATTTATAAACATGCATTAAAAAATGCAATTTTGCCGGCTATTACATTGCTTGCATTTGAATTACCAGGGTTGTTTTCAGGGGCAATTATTATAGAACAAATTTTCAACTGGCCAGGTATCGGTAATATTCAATTAGAAGCATTAAATTTTCGTGATTATACGGTATTAATGGCATTTACGATGTTTCTTTCGTGTTTGACAATTGTTTCAAACTTTTTAGCGGATATTGTATATGCAGTTGTTGATCCACGTATTCGGTTGAAGTAAGGGGGGGAAAGAGATGGAAACTGTTACAGCAACTACGGAAAAAAAAGAAAAAAAGAAAAGAAGGAATGAATCATCGCCGTGGAGGCAAGCTTTTAAAAGGATAAAGAAAAATAAAATGGCACTTATAGGATTTTACGCATTAGTTTTTATGTTTTTATTTTGTTTTATTGGTCCATTCTTTTCACCGTATGCATCAGGAAAAATACAAGTTACGCTAATTAACAAACCACCTAGTTTTTCTCATTGGCTTGGCACAGATCAATTAGGAAGAGACATTTTAACGAGGCTTATGCAAGCAGGACGGATTTCATTAACAATTGGCTTAGCCTCAATGGTGTTATCCGTTATACTAGGTGCTTTATTAGGAGCGATTGCAGGTTTCTACCGTGGTATCGTCGATAATATTATAATGCGTCTTGCGGATATTTTAATGTCGATGCCAGGATTACCGTTACTTATTATAATGGGAGCTATTTTATCAGAATGGAAAGTACCATCTGATTATCGTCTTTATGTCATTATGATCATTTTAAGTTTAGTAGGTTGGCCAGGACTTGCACGCCTCGTACGAGGTCAAATTTTATCGTTGCGAGAACAATCGTTTATGCAAGCTGCTGATGTACTCGGGATAAACGATTACCGGAAAATTGTATATCATTTAATCCCAAATGTTCTGCCGATATTAATTGTTGTATCCACATTAGGTGTTGCAGGTTCTATTTTAGGAGAGTCTGCACTAAGTTACCTAGGACTTGGCGTTGTCCCGCCTACACCATCGTGGGGAAATATGATTAGTGCAGCAAACTCATTAATCGATTTCCAAAAGCGTCCGTGGTTATGGATCCCGCCTGGTTTTGCAATCTTTATAACAGTTGTATCAATTAATATACTTGGCGATGCACTTCGTGATGCATTAGATCCAAAGATGAAGCGGTAGGTGAGAAAGCATGAGTAGAGCGGTAGTAGAGCTAAAGGATTTACAAACACACTTTCAGACGGAAGAAGGTACAGTAAAGGCTGTCAATCATGTTAGCTTTTCAGTTCGAGAAGGTGAAACAGTTTGTGTAGTAGGCGAATCAGGTTGCGGGAAAAGTGTAACGGCTTTATCTATTATGGGACTTATTGCTGAATCTGGCGGCATCGTTGGTGGTGATATTCTTTATGAAGGAAAAAGTCTTTTAGGAATGAAAGAGAAAGAACTTCGTAGTTTAAGAGGAAATGATATCGCCATGATTTTCCAGGAACCGATGACATCGCTTAATCCGGTCTTTACTGTTGGAGAGCAAATTGTTGAGACGTTAAGAGAGCATGAACTACTTAGCAAAAACGAAGCATACAAAAAAGCAATTGAATTAATTCGTAAAGTTGGTATTGCTCGTGCTGATGAAATTGTCCATTCTTATCCGCACGAATTAAGCGGTGGCATGTTACAACGTATTATGATTGCTATTGCACTTAGTTGTAATCCAAAGTTATTAATTGCAGATGAACCGACAACAGCTCTGGACGTTACGATTCAAGCGCAAATATTAGATTTACTAAGGCAAGTAAAAGAGGAATTTAAAACATCGATTTTATTAATTACACATGATCTAGGTGTTGTAGCAGAAATGGCCGATTATGTTGTCGTTATGTATGGTGGAAAAGTTATTGAAGAGGCACCGGTACTAGAGATATTTCAAAATCCGAAACATCCATATACGCAAGGGCTGCTAAAATCAAAACCAGTAATGGGGAAACGAACAGATAAACTTTATTCTATTCCAGGGCAAGTTCCAAATTTAGTTGGCTTAGATGAGTTTTGCTACTTTAGTGGTCGCTGTGAACATTGCATGGAAATATGCAAAAATGAAGCGCCAAATCTTAATGTGCATGACGAGGATCATAAAGTAGCTTGTTGGTTATATGAGGAGCGTGCTGGGCAATGAGTGAACCATTATTAGAAGTGAAGAACTTAAAAACGTATTTTCCGATTAAGGGCGGCGTATTTAGTAGAACGATTGGACATGTGAAAGCGGTAGATGGGGTAAGCTTTACAATTGATAAAGGAGAAGTGTTTGGCCTTGTAGGAGAGTCTGGAAGTGGGAAAACGACGATAGGAAAAACAATTCTCCGTCTCGTTCAAAAAACAGAAGGCGAAGTGAAATTTAAAGGTCAAGATGTTCATGCTTTATCAAAAGAAGAGCTGAGAAAGCATCGTCCTAATATGCAGCTCGTCTTTCAAGATCCATTTAGCTCATTAAATCCAAGAATGAGAATTGGAGAAGCGCTTGGTGAGCCAATGTTGGCTCACGGACTAGCGACGAAAGAAAATGTCCGTGCAAAGGTGATAGAAGTATTGGAGTTATGTGGTTTAGCGCCGTATCATATTGACCGGTACCCTCATGAGTTTTCCGGTGGGCAACGTCAACGTATCGTTATTGCAAGGGCGATGGTATTAGATCCAGAATTTATTGTAGCTGATGAGCCTGTTGCGGCATTAGATGTATCTATTCAAGCGCAAATCATTAATTTGTTTAGTGAATTACAGGAGAAAAAGGGATTATCCTATTTATTTATTTCACATGATTTAAGTGTTGTGGAGCACTTATGTACGAAAATTGGAATTATGTATTTAGGAACTATTGTGGAAACAGCATCACGTGATGAGTTATTTGCGAATCCGCTTCATCCATATACAAAAGCATTGTTATCAGCAGTGCCAATACCGGATCCAACGGTTAAGCGAGAACGGATTATTCTAGAAGGGGATATTCCAAGTCCTGCAAATCCACCATCAGGTTGCCGTTTTCATACACGTTGCCCCGTTGCTACAGATATTTGTAAAACGAATGTACCAGAATTCCGTAATGTGGGTGAAAATCATTTTGTTGCTTGTCATCATGTGTAAAAGAAAAGGACTCTTTCAAAATGTGAAAGAGTCCTTTTTTTACCCCGCATTAACTGCCCGTAAAAGCCCGATTGGTTCAACTAATAATCAGAGGAACCCCACCTCTGATTAAAGTTGAACTTTATTTACTAGATGAAGTTTGTTTTAATACAAATTGCTCAATTGCATGAGCAACACCGTTTTCATTATTTGTTAATGTAACAACGTCACATAATTTTTTTACGTCTTCTTCAGCATTTCCCATTGCAACTGATAAGCCGGCTACTTGTAGCATTGGCACATCATTAAAGTTGTCACCGATTGCAACAGTATCTTCAATTGGTATATTGAAATAAGCTGCCATTTCTTGCAAACCATTGCCTTTATGGCCATGCTTATCCATAATTTCTACATTAGTAGGAGCTGATGCGGTAACTGAAATATCCGTATCTTCTTGTAAAGTTTGCAATAGCTGCGAACGATGAGCAGCATTAAATGTCAAAATAAAGAATTTAGATATTTCTAATTCTGGATTATTTACGACATCTTCGATTTTTTGGAAATCAGTAATTAAGTTTGATTTCTTTTGTTTTTCTGTAATTCTTTCAAGTTCCTCAAGTGTAACATCTAGTGTATGCTTGTTTTCTTCGAATGCCTGCATAACTTGATCTTGCCATGTATAAGGAGAGTAAACCCCTTTATTTGTGTACAACTTATATGGAAAACCTTCAGATTCTAGTAATTTTGCAAGCTTGTATACTTTATCATTTTGTAAACAACGCGAGTTAATTACTTTTCCGTCCACATAAACAATTGCCCCATTGCTTGCTCCAACTGGAAGAGATAGTTTATATTCTTCCAATAATTTCAAAGCATCCTCTTTCGCGCGGCCAGAACAAATCATTACAATATGACCAGCCTCTTTTGCGGTTTGGATAGCTTGTAAGTTCTCTTTGGAGATTTCAAGATTAGATGATAGTAGTGTACCATCCATATCTAGTGCGATTAATTTCAAAATGACCACCTCTTTGTTTCCATTATACATAGTTATATAGAGGAAACATATAAACTTATCTTGGAAAGATAGTATTTTATCCCGCATTAATTTCTAGTAAAAGTGCGATTGGTGAGGGGAATAATTAGTAGGGAATGGAACTCTCGTTGATTAAAGTTTCACTTTGGTTTTTAACAAAATAGAGATGAATAATATTATATTTCGCTTTATGACCTTAATGTTACACTAGTGTTACAAATATGATTGTAGTAGAAAACGCATTAAAACAAGGTTTTTGAGTGTTAATTTAAAAAAACGTAAAAAAAGTGTAATAAAATTTACGTAATTATATTGCAACGTAATAATAGTTATGTTACATTAGTGTTACAAACGTTACGTAATTAATTTCAATGTAACGTTAACATGAAAACTATGAACTAATCATTTCTTAGTAATTACATATAGATAACTTATAAAAAAGGAGAATGAATGATATGAACAACGAGCAAGTATTAAACGTAACAAAAGGTGACTTCTTAGGATCAGCAAGCGGAGCAGTAGTATTAACAGCATTAATCGTATTTCTATCAAGCGTATTAGTATAATAGAAGTTTTGTAACAAAAATAAGAGAAGGGAGAATGAAARTTATGAACAACGAGCAAGTATTACAAGTAACAAAAGGTGACTTCGTAGGATCAGCAAGTGGAGCGGTAGTATTAACAGCATTAATCGTATTTCTATCAAGCGTATTAGTATAATAGAAGTTTTGTAACAAAAGATAAATGAAGGGAGAATGAAAGATATGAAAGAGCAAGTATTACAAGTAACAAAAGGTGAYTTCKTAGGATCAGCAAGYGGAGCRGTAGTATTAACAGCATTAATCGTATTTCTATCAAGCGTATTAGTATAATAAAAGTTTTAAATTGTACAAAATGAAAGGAGAATGAGGAATATGAACAGTGAACAAGTGTTACAAGTAACAAAAACAGATTTATTAGGATCATTAGGCGGAGCGGTAATATTAACATCATTTATTCTATTCCTTGCAAATATATTAGTATGAAAAATATAAATACAATCATTCAAAAAAAATAAAGACCCTAACGTATTAGTAAGTAGTTAATATGTTGGAGTCTTTTTTGTTTTCCTCTCATATATACCTTCAAGTATTAATATTTTCCCCTTACTTTAAAGAGAAAAAAGTCGAATTTTATATGTAAGAAAAAAAGAGGAATTTGACAGAAAAGATAGAAAATTTTAAAGGTCGGAAATTGTTAGCTTGCTAACTAATTTCTATTAATTGATGTTGGAAGCGTTTTCGGTTGGTTTTAAGTATGGACCATTTAATCTATTTACAGGGGGATGAAGATATTATGAAACAAAAATCTATGGATACGCTAGCTGCACAAATGGAGGACTTTTTTCCGGTACGTGATGTAGATCATTTGGAATTTTACGTAGGGAATGCAAAGCAATCAAGTTATTATCTTGCGAGAGCGTTTGGATTCAAAATTGTAGCTTATTCTGGATTAGAAACAGGAAACCGTGAAAAGGTATCTTATGTTCTTGTGCAAAAAAATATGCGTTTTGTTGTGTCTGGAGCTTTAAGTAGCGATAGCCGTATTGCAGAGTTTGTAAAGACTCATGGTGATGGAGTGAAAGATGTGGCTTTACTTGTTGATGACGTTGATAAAGCCTACTCTGAAGCTGTAAAACGTGGCGCTGTTGCGATTGCTCCTCCTGAAGAGTTAACAGATGAGGAAGGTACCTTGAAGAAAGCGGTTATTGGTACGTATGGTGATACAATTCATACGCTTGTAGAGCGTAAAAATTATAAAGGAACATTCATGCCAGGATTTCAAAAGGTAGAGTTCAATATTCCATTTGAAGAATCCGGTTTAATTGCTGTAGACCATGTCGTTGGTAACGTTGAGAAAATGGAAGAATGGGTTAGTTATTATGAGAACGTCATGGGATTTAAACAAATGATTCACTTTGATGATGACGATATTAGCACAGAGTATTCGGCATTAATGTCAAAAGTTATGACGAATGGAAGCCGTATTAAGTTTCCAATTAATGAACCAGCAGACGGAAAAAGAAAGTCACAAATTCAAGAATATCTAGAGTTCTATAACGGAGCGGGTGTACAGCATCTTGCTTTATTAACAAGTGACATTGTAAAAACAATTGAAGTGCTTCGTGCGAATGGCGTGGAGTTTTTAGATACGCCAGATACGTATTACGATGAGTTAACTGCACGAGTGGGGAAAATTGATGAAGAAATTGATAGATTAAAAGAATTGAAGATTCTAGTAGACCGTGACGAAGAAGGTTATTTATTACAAATCTTTACGAAACCAATTGTAGATCGTCCAACTCTATTTATTGAAATCATCCAACGTAAAGGTTCTCGTGGATTTGGCGAAGGGAACTTTAAAGCGTTATTCGAATCAATTGAAAGAGAACAAGAGCGTCGCGGAAATTTATAAAATTTGTATCCACCAGCAAGAGTTCCTTTGTTGGTGGAAATTTCATTTTCATAGGGAGGAATCACGATGAAATTTGTTACATTTCGTCTCCCATCGAAAGAAATGCGAGCTGGATGGCTTGAAGGTGACAAAGTAATCGATATGAATCTTGCGAGTAATGGACAATTACCTTCTTCTATGTTCGCCTTTTTAGAGAAAGCAGATGAGTATGTAGAAGTATTGCGTAATATTAAGAATCCTGAAAAGGGTATATATTCCTTAGAGGAAGTTCAATTAGCAGCGGCAATTCCTAATCCGAGTAGCATTCGAGATTTTTATGCATTTGAGCAGCATGTAAAAACAGCCCGCGGGAGAAGAGGGCTAGATGTTGTACCTGAATGGTATGATATCCCGGTTTTTTATTTTACGAACCACCGTGCTGTTATTGGGCCAGATGATTTTGTTATTGGTCCGAAGAAGTCTAAAAAGCTTGATTATGAGTTAGAGATTGCTTGCGTAATTGGGAAAGAAGGACGAAACATTTCTCGTGAACAAGCAGAGGAATATATTTTTGGTTACTGCATTATGAACGACTGGAGTGCAAGGGACTTACAGGCAACAGAAATGAAAGTGGGACTCGGTCCAGCGAAAGGAAAAGATTTTGCAACTTCATTAGGAGCGTATCTCGTTACGAAAGAGGAATTAGACGTTTATCGTAACGGTGATCGTTATGATTTAGAGATGACTGCTCATGTAAATGGAAAGATATTATCAAAGGGAAACTTCCAAGATATTTACTATACATTTGCTGAAATGATTGAACGTGCTTCGGAAGACGTTACGTTATATCCAGGAGATGTGATTGGTTCTGGGACAGTAGGAACAGGATGTATTTTAGAACTTGGTACAGAAGAGTGGCTACAAGATGGAGATGTTGTAGAGCTGTCGATTACTGGTTTAGGTACGTTACGTAATACGGTCAAAAAAGACATGAAAGCAGGTGATGGGCATGTTTTATCGTCACATGGGGGAGCTACCTCATAAACGACATGTACAATTTCGTAAAAAAGATGGATCGCTTTATCGTGAGCAGGTAATGGGGACAAAAGGTTTCTCTGGTACCCAGTCTATTTTGTATCATCATTATATGCCAACAGAAGTAGGGCACGCGGCATTATCGCATTCTTGTCAGTTACAGTATGAAGAGGATGCCCTTCTTGCTCATCGCCACTTCCGTACGAAAGAAAATAAAAAAACTGGTGATGCAGTAAGCGGAAGAAACTTTATGCTTGGGAATGAGGATTTATTAATTGGAGTAGTGAGTCCAACAGAAAAAATGGATTATTTTTACCGTAATGGTGATGGCGATGAAATGTTATTTGTTCATTATGGAACAGGAAAAATTGAAACGATGTTTGGAACGATTCACTATAGAAAAGGTGATTATGTAACAATTCCAATTGGAACGATTTATCGTGTTATTCCAGATGAGGGAGAGACTAAGTTTCTTGTTGTAGAGGCAAATAGCCAAATTACAACACCAAGTCGCTATCGCAATGAATATGGGCAATTGTTAGAACATAGTCCGTTTTGTGAAAGAGATATGCGTGGACCGGAGAAATTGGAGACATATGATGAAAAAGGTGAGTTTGTCGTAATGACAAAGTCGAGAGGTTATATGCACAAGCATGTGTTAGGGCACCATCCGTTAGATGTTGTTGGATGGGATGGGTATTTATATCCGTGGGTCTTTAATGTAGAGGATTTTGAACCAATTACAGGTCGTATTCATCAGCCACCACCAGTACATCAAACATTCGAAGGGCATAATTTCGTCATTTGCTCTTTCGTACCGCGTTTATACGATTATCATCCAGAATCTATTCCGGCACCATATTATCATAGTAATGTGAATAGTGATGAGGTACTGTACTATGTAGAAGGTAATTTTATGAGCCGAAAAGGTGTAGAAGAAGGTTCTATTACGCTTCATCCAAGCGGGATCCCGCATGGGCCACATCCAGGGAAAACAGAAGCGAGTATAGGGAAGAAAGAGACACTTGAACTGGCTGTTATGATAGATACATTCCGTCCGCTTCGTATTGTAAAACAAGCACATGAGACGGAAGATGAAAAATATATGTATAGCTGGATTGAAGAGGGTTCATATACTGTGAAATAAGTAAAAAGAGGCATGCTCACTACGGGAGCATGCCTCTTTTATGGAATCGACATGTATAATAATACCAAAAAAAGTTATAGAAAGATATATAGAAAGAGTGATAAAGATCGTGCATATTCAGAAGAATTTCTACTTATTTCGACAGGGATTGTTATGGCTAGATTTTATGTTTGAAAATTTACATTTTTCTAATTATATATAATATAATTGTTGGGGAACTAAGGGGGGAATTTATGAAAAATACATGGCGTGAGTTAAGAGAGATGGATCGTAACGTATGGATTCGATTTATCGGTGAGACATTGAACGGAATTGCGATGATGATGTTAATGCCTTTTTTTGCACTATATTTAAAAGATAAGGTAGATTCTTTATTACAAGTTGGAATCATTATGGCGCTTTCTCCAATAGCTGCAAGTTTTGGTTCGCTTATAGGCGGAAGAATAGCTGATATATATGGAAGAAAGCCAATTATGATATTTTCAATGGCGAGTAATGCATTACTAATGCTCGGTTTTTTATTTATAGAAGGGTTTATTCCATATGCCATTTTATCTATTTTTTTAGGGTTAAGTAATTCGCTATTTCACCCAGCGGCATCAGCGATGGTTGCAGATGTGACGGCGCCAGAAAAAAGAACAGAAGCATATGGTTTATTGCGAATGGGACACAATATTGGTGCTGCAATTGGACCGATAATGGGAGCATCAGTAGTTGTTTTATCAAAGAACCTCGTGTTTATTATTGCTTCATCCGCTATGTTGTTTTATGCGCTACTAGTGTTAGTACTTATTAAAGAAACAATGCCAAAAATGACGGATATGACGGAAAAAAATAAAGAGCAGGAATCCGGAGCAATTTGGAAAATTTTAATGAGAGATAAGGCGTTAATGATTTATTTGTTAGCGGGGATCATTATTTCTATGGGGTTTTCTCAAACAGAAGGCATGTTACCGCTTCACTTTGATAACGAAATGAAGGATATTTTTGGAGTCAACAATCCATACCCATATTTAATGGCATTAAATGGTCTATTAGTTGTTTTATTTCAATTTCAAATTTCAAAATGGGCGACAGATAAACCTGTTGGAAAGACGATGTTATACGGTGCGTGTTTGTTCGGAATTGGTTTGTTTTTTATAGGATGGTTACCGAAGTGGTTTGGAGAATATGATACAAATGCTACAATTATTTTAATGACGTTAATGTTTGTTTATGCCATATATACGTTAGGCGAGATGATTATGTCGCCTGTACAGATGACGTTTGTAGCGAATTTGGCCCCTGAGCATTTGAGAGGAACCTATATGGGGGCGGCGAGTTTGCAGTGGATTACAGGAAGTGCATTCGGTCCACTTCTTGGTGGTTTTTTATTGGATCGTTTGCTTGGTCACTACTTATTTACAATTTTAAGTGTAGGGTGTGTAGTTGCAGGCTTTGTATATGTTTCTTTAGATCGTCTTGTTGAGCAGAGGCAAAAAGATACGCCTACAAAACAGTCTTCTTAATAAAATGAAACTTTAATCAGTGTTTTTTCATTCTCCACAAATGGTAAGGTAATATAGATGACATACACACAAAGTGGATTTCTACATATTTTAGGTACATAACTAGATTAGATAGCAATTTTGCTCTAAAGTTTAATTTTGTTTAGGTGTGTAGAAATTAAAGGGAAAAAGTGTAGAAAACCAATAAGTGGTGTCTTTTAATTATTTGTGGAAGTTACATTTTATTTCAAATAGGAACTACCTATTTTTATAAAAAGTGCTAAAATAGAAAAATGAAAACAATTGGTTAGGGTGATTTCAGTGACAAAAATTAAATTAGGTTTATTATACGGTGGAAAATCAGCTGAGCATCAAGTTTCGTTACAAACGGCTCTTGCTGCTATTAAAGCATTAAATCAAGATAAATTCGAGATTCATCCAATTTATATTACAGAACAAGGCCAATGGATGCGTGGAGAGCGTATTGAAGGCGAAGTAACAAATGTTGAGGCATTACAAATGAGTGGGGAAGAGAATACAATTTCTCCTGTATCATTAAGTACAGAAATTATCCCAACGGCAACTTCTAAACAAGAAGATGCAATTGATGTTATTTTCCCATTATTACATGGACCGAATGGCGAAGATGGAACAGTACAAGGGTTATTAGAATTACTAAACATTCCATATGTAGGTAACGGTGTATTAGCATCATCTGCTGGTATGGATAAAGTTGTTATGAAAAATATCTTTGCAGAAGCTGGATTGAAACAAGCGAAATATGCATCTTTCATTCGTAGCGCATGGGAAAAAGATCGTGAAACAGCGTATGAAAAAGTAGAAGAAGTATTAGGATATCCTTGCTTCGTAAAACCAGCAAACCTTGGTTCAAGTGTTGGTATTAATAAGTGTAACGATCGTGAAGAGCTCGAGAATGCATTCGAAGAGGCATTCCAATTTGACCGTAAAATTATTGTAGAAGAAAATATTGTAGGTCGTGAAGTAGAAGTTGGTGTATTAGGTAATGATGAGCCGAAATGTTCAGTTGTAGGTGAAATTGTACCGAAAAAAGATTTTTATGATTACAAATCGAAATACATCGATGGTGATACAGCGTTAATTATTCCAGCTGAAATGACAGAAGAAGAGTCTAATGTAATTAAGCGAGATGCAATTATCGCATTCCAATCATTAGATGGTTCGGGCTTAACACGAGCTGATTTCTTCTTAACGAAAGATGGAGAAGTATATATTAACGAAGTAAACACAATGCCAGGATTCACGCCGTTTAGTATGTTCCCTCTATTATGGCAACATACAGGGTTACCGTATCCGGAATTAATTGAAGAGCTAATTCGCTTAGCGATTGAGCGTCACGAAGAAAAACAAAAAATTAAATATACAATCTAACAAAAAGGAGGAAGCACTATTCGAAGGAATAGTGCTTCCTCTATGTAAGGAGTGTTTTCATGATAAATCGAACGTTAAAACAAGTAGAGCAGATGATAAATGGTACTGGATTAGCAGAGCGGTATGAGGGAATTACTATACAAGGAGTGTCTATTGATACGAGGAAAATTGAAAATGGAAATTTATATGTTCCAATTCAAGGTGAACGTTTCGATGGACATGCTTTTGTAGACAAAGCTGTTGAAAATGGGGCGATTGCTACATTATGGATGAAAGATGTAGAAAACCCACCTGAAAATCTTCCGGTTATTTTTGTAGAAGATACACTAGCAGCATTGCAAATGTTAGCGAAAAACTATCGTGATCAATTGGATGTAAAAGTTGTTGGTGTAACGGGTAGTAATGGTAAAACATCTACGAAAGATATTGTAACAAGTATTCTTGCGACTAAATTTAAAGTTCAAAAAACAGAAGGTAATTTCAACAACCACATCGGTTTACCTCTTACTATTTTAAATTTAGAGGAAAATACAGAAGTAGCTGTATTAGAAATGGGCATGTCAAGCCGCGGAGAAATTGAATTTCTATCTAAGTTAGCTCGTCCTAATGCAGCTATTATTACGAACATTGGTGAGGCGCACTTAATGGATTTAGGCTCTCGTGAGGCGATTGCTGAAGCGAAGTTAGAAATTGTTACAGGTTTACAAAAGGGTGGCGTGTTCGTATATAATGGAGATGAGCCGCTATTAACGAATCGTGTTCCAGAAATGAATTTAGCAGCTGAAACAGTTACATTTGGTGATGCGAGAGCAAATGATTACTATCCAACTACTGTAACATTGCAGGCTACTGGGACACACTTTAAGATGAACAGGGATGAAACTTTGTCATTCTATTTGCCAGTACTAGGAAAGCATAATGTATATAATACGCTTGCTTCAATGGCAATTGCAAAACATTTTGGTGTAACGTGGGAAGAAATGAAACAAGGTTTAGTAACACTTCAAATGACAGGTATGCGTATGGAAATTGTAAAAACAGATAGTGGTTTAACAATTATCAATGATGCTTATAATGCTAGTCCAACAGCTATGGAAGCTGCGTTCCACCTAATGAATGGTTTAGATGGATTTGCTAAAAAAATTGTTGTGCTTGGTGATATGTTAGAACTTGGAAATCAAGAAGTGCAATTTCATTATGAAGTAGGTAAATTAATTGATCCAGCAAAAATTTCATATGTATTCACATATGGTAAATTAGGGGCTCAAATTGCTGAAGGTGCAAAAATTAATTTCCCTAAAGACCGTGTAAAAGCGTATGATAGTAAAGAAGAGTTAATAAAAGAGTTGCAAGCAGTAGTCGGTACGAAAGATGTTGTATTAGTAAAAGCATCTCGCGGCATGAAATTAGAAGAAGTAATTACGATGTTGAAATAATTGGTGTATATAAATAGGGATGATAGCCACGAAAATAGTGGAAACTTATAATAAGCGCTTACAGTAAACGATAAAAAAATAAAAGTAAAGAAAAAAGCTCTGAATATGAAATAAGGTAACAGTTGGGGTTTGCTTTTTACACCTACAAAACTTATAATTGATAAAGTGTAATAACGTTTAGAAGTATTTTCGTGAAGAATATACGCCCGGTTATACGTCAGTATTCAGGAAAAGGGCTTTTCCGCAAGTTCGGAAAACGCCTTTTTTTAAATGATAAGTATAGGATAGAAAAGGAGAAGTAACATTGACAACATTTCGAGAATTAGGATTAAGTGAGTCTTTACTACAATCTGTTGAAAGTATGGGTTTTGAAGAGGCTACGCCGATTCAAGCTGAAACAATTCCACATGCATTGCAAGGTAAGGATATTATTGGGCAAGCGCAAACAGGTACAGGGAAAACAGCAGCATTCGGATTACCACTATTAGATAAAGTGGATACAAATAAAGATGCAGTTCAAGGTATTGTTATCGCGCCAACGCGCGAATTAGCAATTCAAGTTGGAGAAGAGCTATACAAACTTGGTAAACATAAACGTGTTCGTATTCTACCAATTTATGGTGGTCAAGATATTAACCGCCAAATTCGTGCTCTAAAAAAACACCCACACATTATTGTTGGTACGCCGGGTCGTATTTTAGATCATATTAACCGTAAAACACTTCGCCTGCAAAACGTAGAGACAGTTGTTCTTGACGAAGCAGATGAAATGTTAAACATGGGCTTCATTGAAGATATTGAAGCGATTTTAACAGATGTACCAGAAACACATCAAACATTATTATTCTCAGCGACAATGCCAGACCCAATCCGTCGCATTGCTGAGCGTTTCATGACTGAGCCTCAACACATTAAAGTAAAAGCAAAAGAAGTAACAATGCCAAACATTCAGCAGTTCTATTTAGAAGTGCAAGAAAAGAAAAAGTTTGACGTGTTAACACGCTTACTAGATATTCAATCTCCAGAGCTTGCAATCATATTCGGTCGTACAAAGCGTCGTGTTGATGAATTATCAGAAGCATTAAACTTACGTGGTTATGCAGCAGAAGGTATTCATGGTGACTTAACACAAGCAAAACGTATGTCTGTATTACGTAAATTTAAAGAAGGTGCTATCGAAGTTCTTGTTGCAACAGACGTTGCTGCACGTGGTCTTGATATTTCAGGCGTAACACACGTATACAACTTCGATATCCCGCAAGATCCAGAATCATACGTTCACCGTATCGGTCGTACTGGCCGTGCCGGTAAAAAAGGTATTGCAATGTTATTTGTAACGCCACGTGAATCAGGACAATTGAAAAATATCGAGCGTACAACAAAACGTAAGGTTGATCGTATGGAAGCACCGACACTTGACGAGGCACTAGAAGGTCAACAACGTTTAATCGCTGAAAAACTTCAAAGCACAATTGAAAATGATAACTTATCATACTATAAGCGTATTGCAGAAGAAATGTTAGAAGAGAATGATTCTGTAACAGTAGTAGCTGCTGCTTTAAAAATGATGACAAAAGAGCCGGATACAACTCCGATCGCTTTAACATCAGAACCACCAGTTGTTTCAAGAGGTGGCGGTGGCGGTTCTAAAAAACGCGGTGGTAACGGAAGTGGATACCGTGATGGTAACCGTAATCGTAGTCGTGATGGACGCGGCGGTGGCGATGGTCGTAACCGTGATCGCAATCGTGATGGACGTGGAAGTGGAAGTGGAAGTGGAAGTGGCGATGGTCGTAACCGTGATCGTAATCGTGATGGCGGTAGCCGTGATGCTGGTAGCCGTGATGGCAACCGTGGTCGTAAAGGTGAAGGTCGCCCTGGATCTTCAAATGGACGCGGCGAAAGAAAACATCATAGCCGTCCACAAGCTTAATAAAAAAAGAGAATGCCCTTTGCTGGCATTCTCTTTTTTTATTTCTGTAATTGTGCATACTACATAGTAACTCGTATAGAAATGAGGTGCTGTATGCTTGTAAGACTTGGGTATGTTGCGATGAGTGTACATTTGAAGAATGCTTCTCCATCTCAAACGATGACGTATGCACAGTTTCAGCGGATTGATGATCGAGAGGCTGCGATTCGTAAACTTGAAAGAATCGCTAATTCGAATTTGGAAAATTGCTTACGGTTATTAAAACATAATAAAGGGCATGATATATCTTTCTTTCGACTTAGTTCCAAGCTTATTCCTTTAGCGAATCATGAGGAGTTGTTAGATTGGAACTATATTCGTCCGTTAAAAGAAAATCTGAAAGAATTAGGTGAATATGCAATTCGTATGAATATGCGAATTGACTTCCATCCAGATCACTTTGTTGTACTAAATTCACCTGAGGAGAGTATTTTCAAACAATCTGTAAAGACATTGCAGATGCACAAAAAATTGTTAAAGGGTATGGGAATTGAACATAAGCAACGATGTGTATTACATGTGGGAGGAGGTTATAAAGATAAGGAGCTTGCATTAGAACGCTTTATAGAAAATTGGTCAACTGTTCCAAGAGGTATTCAAGAGATGATTATATTAGAAAATGATGACACGACCTTTTCTTTAGAAGAAACATTGTATTTAGGTGAGAAATTAGACATTCCAGTCGTGTTTGATTTGCACCATCATATGATGAATAATGACCAGGAAGATTGGCATGAAGATTGGGCGCGTGTTGTACATACGTGGGAATCGTCTTTGTTACCGGTTAAAATGCACATCTCCAGTCCTAGAGATGGAAAAAACCCGAGAGCACATGCAGATTTTATTGATGTAGATACTTTCTTATCTTTTTTGAAAAAGATAAAGGGGAGTGTTCCGCGAATTGATTGTATGATTGAGGCGAAGAAAAAGGACGAGTCTTTATTTCAACTAATGAGAGAGTTAAGTAAACAAACAGATGTGGAAATTATCGATGGTGCGAGCTTCTATATTAAATAAGCTCTGCGCCATCGTTTTTTTTTGTCCCGCTATTTGCCGGGCAGTAAGACTCCCGCCTCAAAATTCGGCGAATGCGAGGGAGTTAGGTGGGAGTCGGGCTGCCCGTAAAAGCCCGATTGGTGCGGGCTAATAATCAGTGGGGGATGGAACCCCCCCACTGATTAAAATTTCACTTTATTAAAAAAGGGGTGCACATGCCGCCGATGATCAGTCCTGTTAAATGGCTTATAGGATTGGCAGAGGGATTAAAGAAAGTAAATAGTAGTAATATAAGTATCATTATTGAAAAAATAGCGATGTCTCTTGGTTTTGAAGAACGATATCGACTATACAATAAAAATAATTGGGCGCCTAGTAATCCGAAAATACCACCAGATGCTCCGGCGTGAATATATTCAAGAGGCATAATAATATAAGAAGAAATATTCCCGAGAATGCCAGAAAGGAAAAAAATAATGATGAAAGAAAAGTGTCCTAGTTGTTTTTCGATGGAAGAACCAAATACGAATAAACAAATACTATTAGAAAGGAAATGTTGTAAGTCTACGTGTACAAGTAAGGAAGTTATGACACGCCACCATTCTCCTTTAGCGATATATTCATTGTAGGCTGCCAGGTGAAAGAGGGAAAAGTCGCTCAATATAATCATGACTAATTGTATAAGAAGTAAAGAAATGATAATCGGTTGTAAGGAAATGCGAGTGGATGGTATTAGCATGTTGTTAGTATCACTCCTTTTGCATCAGAAAGATTCCTGTTATTCTTACAATATGAATGAAGAAAGCTAAATAGAAGAAGGGGATTTTGAAATGATTGTAGGGATTGGAATCGATATTATTGAGTTAAATCGAATTGAAAAAATGCTAGATGGAAAGCTTAAATTTATGGAACGTATTTTAACTGAAAGAGAACGTGGTGTTGCCGAGGGGCTGAAAGGAAGTCGTCTTACAGAATTTGTAGCTGGAAGATTTGCAGCAAAAGAGGCGTATTCTAAAGCGGTAGGGACCGGTATCGGGAAAGAAGTGAGTTTTTTAGATATTGAAGTAAGGAATGATGATAGAGGTAAGCCGATTATCATTACAAATACAGAGCATATTGTTCATTTATCAATTAGTCATAGTAAAGAATTTGCCGTTGCTCAAGTTGTTTTGGAAAGCTCGTCACGCTAGTCTGCATATTTTATATCTTTGTCTCATATATTTGAGGTAGCGATAAGGAAGGCATATCTTCCATTCATTTATAGGGGCAAAGGGGCTGAAGTGATGAAAAGGCGTCTGTTTTTAGTTCTTGTCGGTTTATTGACCGTTTTTGTGTTGGCGGGTTGTATGGAAAAGAAACAGGAAGATGTTGTGAGAGATTTAGAAACGAAAGTTAAAAGTATGAAGAGTTATCAAGCTGAAGCGAAATTATCTATTAAAACAGGAAATGAACCTCAAGAGTACAATGTAGAAATTTGGCATAAAGAACCTTCGTATTATCGTGTGAATTTGCAGAATGCGAAAAAGGATCAGAGTCAAATTATTTTAAGGAATGATGAAGGTGTATTTGTATTAACACCGGCACTTAATAAGAGTTTCCGTTTTCAAAGTGATTGGCCGCAAAATAGTAGCCAGGCTTATTTATATGAATCACTTGTAAGAGATATTTTGCAAGATAAGAAAAATCTCTCTTTCGAGAAAACAGATAAGTATTATGTGTTTAAAACAAAAACAAATTATCAACATCAAAATATGTTGCCGAAACAAGAAATTAAGCTGAATAAAAGTGATTTAACACCAGTTTCTGTGAAACTGATGGATAATGATCAAAATGTCCTTGTAAAAGTAGATTTCACTAAAGTAAAGTTTGATGCAAAGTTTGATAAAGGTGCATTTGATACGAAACAAAATATGTCTAGAGCACAAGTAGATGTTCAGACGGCAGCGAAGGAAGACAAACCGTTTGCTATTTTGTATCCACGTGATACACCGCAAGGTATGACTTTGAAAGAGGAAGAAGAGTTGAAGACAGACAGTGGCAAGCGTGCAATACTCACATACACTGGAAGTAAGAAATCCTTTACTTTAATACAAGAAAAGTCAAAAGTTGCAGAGGCCTCATCGGCGGTAAGTGTAAGTGGAGAGCCGGTTGATCTTGGTTTCACGATTGGTGCATTGACGAAAGACTCTGTAACGTGGTCACATAACGGAGTAGAATATATGCTCGTGTCTAAAGGTTTAGAGACGAATGAGTTGTTGATGGTTGCTCGTTCGGTTACAGCGAAGCAGGTGAAGTAAACTTCTTAGACGTGGTGATATATGTGCACCACGTCTTTTCTTAGTTTGAAGGTGGATTTCATAAAAGAAGCATATAAAAGAATAAGCTTCGCATATCGTGTATAAGGAAGTGTATTTATGGAAGAAGCACCGTTTTACCGTGACACGTGGGTGGAAGTGGATTTAGATGCAATCTATAACAATGTTACGCATATTAAAGAGTTCATTCCAAGTGATGTAGAAATTTTTGCTGTAGTTAAAGCGAATGCATATGGGCACGATTATGTACCAGTGGCTAAAACCGCATTAGAAGCAGGGGCAACAAGATTAGCAGTTGCTTTTTTAGATGAAGCTTTAGTGCTTCGGAGGGCTGGTATTACTGCACCGATTTTAGTATTAGGTCCTTCCCCTCCTCGTGATGTAAATGTTGCTGCTGAAAATGATGTAGCATTAACTGTTTTTCAAAAAGAATGGGTAGAAGACGCGATAAAGCTCTGGGATGGTTCATCAATAATGAAATTCCATATTAATTTTGATAGTGGTATGGGGAGAATTGGAATACGCGAACGAAAAGAATTAAAGGGGTTCTTAAAGAGTTTAGAAGGCGCGCCATTTTTAGAGTTAGAAGGAGTATATACACATTTTGCAACATCCGATGAGGTTGAGACTTCTTACTTTGATAAGCAATATAATACGTTCTTGCAGCAGTTAAGTTGGTTGAAAGAATTTGGAGTGAACCCTAAATTTGTCCATACAGCCAATAGTGCTGCAACGTTAAGATTTCAAGGGATTACATTTAATGCAGTGCGAATTGGTATTGCGATGTATGGACTATCCCCATCTGTAGAAATACGTCCTTTTTTACCGTTTAAATTGGAACCGGCGTTGTCACTTCATACGAAAGTTGCTCATATTAAGCAAGTGATTAAAGGGGATGGGATTAGTTATAATGTCACATACCGAACGAGAACCGAAGAATGGATTGCGACAGTTGCGATTGGGTATGCAGATGGCTGGCTTAGAAGATTGCAAGGGTTTAAGGTACTTGTAAACGGTGAAAGAGTACCGATTGTAGGGCGAGTAACAATGGATCAATTCATGATACATCTTCCTTGTGAAGTGCCACTTGGTACGAAAGTTACACTCATTGGGAGACAAGGTGATGAGTATATTAGTGCTACCGAGGTTGCTGAATATTCCGGGACTATTAATTATGAAATTATTGCAACGATAAGCTTCCGTGTACCGAGAATATTTATACGACACGGTAAAGTTGTAGAAGTAATCAATTATTTGAACGATATATAGAAGAAGGTATTATTACTCAGCATCTCGTCATTTGGAGGAGTTTCACTAATAAAGAATAGGCTCTTTTTCGCTGGGGAGCTTCTTTTTATACTTGTTATTAATATAAGTTGCAATGAAATATTACTGAAGGATTGCTTTATTTCTTGTTTGAAAGAGATAAAAAGTAAAAGAAGATGAATGTTTTATTTATGAATTGGAAAACATAAGCAAGGAATAAGGAAGTCTTTGCAACAGGCTCCATACAATGGTATTATTACAATAGGTGTCATATATATATTTGGGTGTGTAGTTGACGGTGGAGGTGTATTTTTGTGTCCGAATCAAGTGTAACTACTGAAATCGTGGTTCGGTTGCCAAAGCAAATGGTAACGGAATTGGACGGAATTGGAAAACAAGAGAATAAGAATCGCCATGAACTAATTTGCCAGGCAACACAACTGTTATTGCGTCAACATAAGACGAAGAAACGCTACCAACATGAATCAATGCGACGTGGGTACATTGAAATGGGAAAAATTAATCTTGGTATTGCATCTGAAGCTTTCTTAGCAGAGTATGAAGCAGCTCATACAGTAGAACGCTTAGTTAGCGGGGGGTAATATTTTGATTGTAAAACGCGGCGACGTGTATTTTGCAGACCTTTCCCCAGTTGTTGGTTCTGAGCAAGGAGGCGTTCGTCCGGTTCTTGTCATTCAAAATGACATCGGAAATCGTTTTAGTCCGACTGTGATTGTAGCGGCTATTACTGCACAGATTCAAAAAGCGAAATTACCCACTCATGTGGAAATTGATGCGAAAAAGTACGGTTTTGAGAGGGATTCTGTTATTTTACTTGAGCAGATTCGAACAATCGATAAGCAACGCTTAACGGACAAAATCACTCATTTAGATGAAGTGATGATGAGTCGTGTAGATGAAGCGTTACAAATTAGTTTAGGACTAATAGATTTTTAAATCGGCAGTTTAAGTTGCTCTCTTTACAGGGCAACTTTTTTTTATTATAGAGGAGGTTACGGTTGGATATGGAAATGGTAGATAATCGACAAGGGTTAATGAAAATGTTAGTGAAAGAATTAGGCTTTACAGAAAAGCAAGTTCGTCATGTTATTCAATTAACAGAAGAAGGTAACACAGTTCCATTTATCGCTCGTTACCGAAAAGAATGGACAGGGTCTCTTGATGAGGTGCAAATTCGTGCAATCTTAGAAAGATGGCAATATATGATGCAACTAGAAGATAGGAAAGAAGAGGTTCTTCGTCTTATTGGTGAAAAGGGTAAACTAACCGAAGAGTTGCGTCGTCATATTGTTGCTGCAACAAAACTTCAAGAAGTAGAAGACTTATATCGTCCATATAAAGAAAAAAGAAGAACGAAAGCTACAATTGCTAAAGAAAAGGGATTAGAACCGTTAGCTGAGTGGCTATTATTATATAAAAAAGAAAATCCAGCAGAGAAGGCTATGGAATTTGTTAATGCAGAAAAGGAAGTGGCGTCTGCAGAAGATGCGTTGCAAGGTGCGCAAGATATTATTGCGGAACTTGTTTCGGATAATGCGGCATATCGTAGTTGGATTCGCAATACTACTTTCCGAAAAGGGATTATGTCTTCATCTGTAAAAGATAAAGAAAAAGATGAAAAGAATATATATGAAATGTATTATGGCTATGAAGAACCGTTGCAAAAAGTAGTGCCGCATCGTGTACTAGCTATGAATCGTGGTGAAAAGGAAGACGTATTAAGAGTTTCTGTTATCACGCCAATTGAAGAAATTCTTCAGTTTTTACATAAAAAAATGATTCTTGATGAAGCTTCTAAAAGTGCGCATTATGTACAATTAGCGATGGAAGATGGATATAAGCGATTAATTCAACCTTCAATAGAAAGAGAAATTCGTAAAGAATTAATGGAAACGGCCGAAGAACAAGCGATTCATATTTTCTCTGAGAATTTACGTAATTTATTATTACAACCTCCGATGAAAGGGAAAGTTGTGTTAGCGGTAGATCCAGCATATAGAACCGGTTGTAAATTAGCTGTAGTAGATGATACAGGAAAAGTTCTTCACATAGATGTTATTTATCCGCATCCGCCTGCTCGTAAATATGAGGATGCAAAAACGAAAATCATTTCAATTATAGATAAATATGAAGTTGAAATGATAGCGATTGGAAATGGTACAGCTTCGAGGGAAACGGAAGAATTTATAGTAGATGTATTACAAAATGTAGAGCGAGATGTATTTTACATTATTGTAAATGAAGCGGGTGCTAGTGTGTACTCAGCATCTGATGTAGCTCGCGAGGAGTTTCCAAATTTACAGGTTGAAGAAAGAAGTGCTGTTTCAATTGGGAGACGTCTACAAGATCCACTTGCAGAGCTTGTGAAAATTGACCCTAAATCTGTTGGGGTGGGACAATATCAACATGATGTATCTCAAAAGCGATTAAATGAATCATTAACATTTGTAGTAGAGACGGCAGTTAACCGAGTTGGTGTTAATGTAAATACAGCTTCAGTTGCATTGTTGCAATATGTTTCGGGGTTATCAAAAACAGTTGCGAAAAATATTGTAGCTAAGCGTGAGGAAGATGGGAAATTCACGAAGCGTACTGAGTTAAAGAAAATCCCACGTTTAGGTGCAAAAACATATGAACAATGTATCGGGTTTTTACGTATATTAGAAGGAGCGAATCCGTTAGATCGCACAGGGATTCATCCGGAACAATATAAAAATGTTGAATTGCTATTGAAGAGCTTAGGGTTATCAAAGAATGATGTGGGGAAACCAAACTTGCAAAAGAGTTTCGAAGGAGTAGATATTTCTAAATTATCTCAAGAGACGGAGATTGGTGAGCCGACATTAGTTGATATTATGGATGCTTTAATTAGCCCGGAGCGAGATATGAGGGATGAGTTGCCAAAGCCACTTTTGAAAAAGGGGATTTTAAAATTAGAAGATTTAAAGCGTGGTATGGAATTAGAGGGAACGATCCGCAATGTTGTTGATTTCGGTGCCTTTGTTGATATTGGTGTGAAGCAAGATGGTTTAGTGCATATTTCTAAACTAAGCAAACAATTTGTAAAGCATCCATTAGATATTGTATCCGTGGGACAAATTGTAAAGGTATGGGTAGATGATATTGATACGAAAAAAGGTCGTGTTGCATTATCAATGTTACCGATTGAATAGTAAGAAAAGAGAGCAGATGAAACTGCTCTTTTTTTATGAACTGGAAAGTTTAATTGATTATGAGCTTTGATGTATTTTACTATAATAAAACCAGCATTCATTTAGTAACTTGATTTGATACCGGTTTTTCTCAAAATATGCACGTTGCATTTGTTTCTTTAGCCACGTGGGCATAGGAATCCCTCCTTGTTTAATCCTGCTCTCAAAAAAAGTAGCTCCTTTTAGCTAAAGTAACTTTGATGAGAGGTTGGTGAGTGGATTTCTAGCAATGCTGCATTTTTAGAAATCACGCTTCTTGAATGAGGATGGGTATATGTACTATTTACTATATGTATAAGAAGGGAGAAAAGTGTGGAAATATTTTTTAGTTTAGGAGGAATGAGAATGGATGAGCAAGAAATTCAGCGGTTAGTGGAAGAGGTATCGTTACAATGCTTTGGAATGCCGTTTTTACATAAAGCGATGTTTAATAGTAGGTTACGTACAACTGGTGGGCGTTATCTATTGAAGAATCATAATATAGAATTGAATTATCGATATTACGAAGTATATGGAAAAGAAGAGTTAGTCGGGATTGTTAAACATGAACTTTGTCATTATCACTTACATATCACAGGAAAAGGGTATAAGCATCGAGATAGAGATTTTCGTGAGTTATTAAAGAAAGTAGGTGCACCACGTTTTTGTAAACGAATGATTAGTGAGGAGGAAATGAGAGTTTCTATGTATGAATGTATGGGGTGTTCTTTTCAATATGTAAGAAGACGTCAAATAAATACACAAAGATATGTATGTGGAAAGTGTAAAGGACAACTAAAACTGGTAGTGAAAACATCTTGACAGTGAAAACGCAATCCAGTATATTATAAACATGTCACGTTTGCGCAAGATGTTGTGAAAAAACTTCTTGACTTACGATGAGAATTTTTATAAGATACAAATTGTCTTCATTATTCCGCAGTAGCTCAGTGGTAGAGCTATCGGCTGTTAACCGATCGGTCGTAGGTTCGAGTCCTACCTGCGGAGCCATACAGAGAAGTACCCAAGTGGCTCAAGGGGCTCCCCTGCTAAGGGAGTAGATCGCTAACGCGGTGCGAGGGTTCGAATCCCTTCTTCTCTGCCATACATATTGGCCCGTTGGTCAAGTGGTTAAGACACCGCCCTTTCACGGCGGTAACACGGGTTCGAATCCCGTACGGGTCACCACTTCGGAGGATTAGCTCAGCTGGGAGAGCACCTGCCTTACAAGCAGGGGGTCGGCGGTTCGATCCCGTCATCCTCCACCATATAAATTATATAAATAATATTATCGCGGGGTGGAGCAGTACGGTAGCTCGTCGGGCTCATAACCCGAAGGTCGCAGGTTCAAATCCTGTCCCCGCAACCAAATGGTCCCGTGGTGTAGTGGTTAACATGCCTGCCTGTCACGCAGGAGATCGCCGGTTCGACCCCGGTCGGGACCGCCATTTTAACTTCTGCTATATAGCAGTTGTTTTTTATTGGACATTATGGTAAAATAACATTTGTCTTTGAAAAGAAGATAACTATTTCGATGGGCTATAGCCAAGCGGTAAGGCAACGGACTTTGACTCCGTCATGCGCTGGTTCGAATCCAGCTAGCCCAGCCATTTACGAGCCATTAGCTCAGTTGGTAGAGCATCTGACTTTTAATCAGAGGGTCGAAGGTTCGAATCCTTCATGGCTCACTTTTGTTTTTTCCGCGCGGTCGTGGCGGAACGGCAGACGCGCTAGGTTGAGGGCCTAGTGGGGGAAACCCCGTGGAGGTTCAAGTCCTCTCGGCCGCATCAAAAAATCTTTTAAAAAGTACTTGCATTTGAAAATGTAGTATGGTAAGATAATTGAGTCGCCAAAATACAACGACGAAAAAACATCATGAATAAGCGCCCGTAGCTCAATTGGATAGAGCGTTTGACTACGGATCAAGAGGTTAGGGGTTCGACTCCTCTCGGGCGCGCCATAACGGGAAGTGGCTCAGCTTGGTAGAGCACCTGGTTTGGGACCAGGGGGTCGCAGGTTCAAATCCTGTCTTCCCGACCACGCGGGTGTAGTTTAGTGGTAAAACAAGAGCCTTCCAAGCTCTGGTCGAGAGTTCGATTCTCTTCACCCGCTTTTAGTTCTTTGAAAACTGAACGAAACAAACAACGTGAACGTCAATTTTTATTTTTAGATGCTAGACAAACTAACTTTATTGGAGAGTTTGATCCTGGCTCAGGATGAACGCTGGCGGCGTGCCTAATACATGCAAGTCGAGCGAATGGATTAAGAGCTTGCTCTTATGAAGTTAGCGGCGGACGGGTGAGTAACACGTGGGTAACCTACCCATAAGACTGGGATAACTC
>NZ_JBFUIV010000020.1:0-104505 GCF_056401715.1 Bacillus sp. P4_E1 | reverse complement strand
CTGGACCTCAAGGCGTTCAAGGTAACACAGGTGCTACTGGACCTCAAGGCGCTCAAGGTAACACAGGTGCCACTGGTTCCACTGGACCTCAAGGCGTTCAAGGTAACACAGGTGCTACTGGACCTCAAGGTGCGCAAGGTAACACGGGTGCTACTGGACCTCAAGGCGCTCAAGGTAACACGGGTGCGACCGGACCTCAAGGCGCTCAAGGTAACACAGGTGCCACTGGTTCCACTGGTTCCACTGGACCTCAAGGTATTCAGGGTAACACGGGTGCTACCGGACCTCAAGGTGCKCAAGGTAACACAGGTGCTACCGGACCTCAAGGCGCTCAAGGTAACACAGGTGCTACTGGACCTCAAGGCGTTCAAGGTAACACAGGTGCTACTGGACCTCAAGGCGTTCAAGGTAACACAGGTGCTACTGGACCTCAAGGCGTTCAAGGTAACACAGGTGCTACTGGACCTCAAGGCGCTCAAGGTAACACAGGTGCTACTGGACCTCAAGGCGTTCAAGGTAACACAGGTGCCACTGGTTCCACTGGACCTCAAGGCGTTCAAGGTAACACAGGTGCTACTGGACCTCAAGGCGCTCAAGGTAACACAGGTGCCACTGGTTCCACTGGACCTCAAGGCGTTCAAGGTAACACAGGTGCTACTGGACCTCAAGGTGCGCAAGGTAACACGGGTGCTACTGGACCTCAAGGCGTTCAAGGTAACACAGGTGCTACTGGACCTCAAGGTGCGCAAGGTAACACGGGTGCCACTGGACCTCAAGGCGCTCAAGGTAACACGGGTGCTACCGGACCTCAAGGTGCGCAAGGTAACACGGGTGCCACTGGTATAGGAGTTACCGGACCTACTGGACCTTCTGGTGGGCCTCCTGGACCTACTGGACCTCAAGGTAACACGGGTGCTACTGGACCTCAAGGTGTTCAAGGTAACACGGGTGCTACCGGACCTCAAGGCGTTCAAGGTAACACGGGTGCCACTGGACCTCAAGGTGCGCAAGGTAACACAGGTGCTACTGGACCTCAAGGTATTCAAGGTAACACGGGTGCTACTGGACCTCAAGGTGCGCAAGGTAACACAGGTGCTACTGGACCTCAAGGCGCTCAAGGTAACACGGGTGCTACCGGACCTCAAGGTGCTCAAGGTAACACAGGTGCTACCGGACCTCAAGGCGTTCAAGGTAACACGGGTGCTACCGGACCTCAAGGTATTCAAGGTAACACGGGTGCTACCGGACCTCAAGGTGTTCAAGGTAACACAGGTGCTACTGGTATAGGAGTTACCGGACCTACTGGACCTTCTGGCGGGCCTCCTGGACCTACTGGACCTCAAGGTGCGCAAGGTAACACAGGTGCTACTGGACCTCAAGGCGCTCAAGGTAATACAGGTGCCACTGGACCTCAAGGCGTTCAAGGTAACACGGGTGCTACTGGACCTCAAGGTGTTCAAGGTAACACGGGTGCTACTGGACCTCAAGGTGCGCAAGGTAACACGGGTGCTACCGGACCTCAAGGCGCGCAAGGTAACACGGGTGCTACCGGACCTCAAGGTGTTCAAGGACCAACGGGTGCGACTGGTATAGGAGTTACCGGACCTACTGGACCTAGCTTCCCAGTAGCAACAATCGTTGTAACAAACAACATCCAACAAACAGTACTCCAATTTAATAACTTTATTTTTAGTACTGCAATTAACGTAAACAATATTATCTTTAACGGCACAAATACAGTTACTGTTATTAACGCTGGTATTTATGTAATTAGCGTATCTATTTCTACAACTGCGCCAGGATGCGCTCCACTTGGAGTAGGAATTTCAATTAATGGAGCAGTTGCTACTGACAACTTCTCTTCAAATCTAATAGGCGACTCACTTTCATTTACTACAATCGAAACATTAGCTGCTGGAGCAAACATTTCTGTCCAATCTACTCTTAACGAGATTACGATCCCTGCAACAGGAAACACTAACATTCGTCTTACTGTATTTAGAATCGCTTAAATTTCACTATTTATTGTTTATGACAAATAAAAAAAGAGCGAGAAACTCGCTCTTTTTTTGTTATGTACAATAATTCATTACTACTCTAATTCAATTGAAACATTTTTTTGTGGTACAAATGTAGAAATTGCATGTTTATAAATAAGCTGTTGCTTACCTTCTGTTTCCAGCAGGACTGTAAAATTATCAAATCCTTTAATTAATCCACGAAGCTGGAAACCATTTAATAAGTACAGCGTAACGAACGTATTCTCTTTACGGAGTTGATTTAAAAACTGATCTTGAATATTGATTGATTGCTTCATGTCGAATCCTCCTCTTTTTCTCTACTTACTATTATTCGACTTTAGTTGTAGCTTTCCTTCTATGTATCGTAAAATTTCTGACGTTTTTTCACCATCAGTAACATCGAACCACGCGACATCCATCTTATTACGGAACCACGTTAATTGACGTTTTGCATAACGGCGTGAATTCGTCTTTAATTGTGATACCGCTTCTTCTAAAGATACACGATTCTCAAAATAATCATATATCTCTTTATAACCAATCGCTTGAATAGATTGACAATCTCGCACTCCTCTTTCATGTAAACCTTTTACTTCTTCTAATAAACCTTGTTCAATCATTAGGTTAACACGTAAGTTAATGCGATCGTATAGCATTTCTCGATCCATTGTCAAGCCAATTAATGAAACATCGTACAGTAACTCATTTTCTTGTTTTTCGAGCTGGTTACTCATTTTTTCACCCGTCGTGTGAAAAATTTCTAACGCCCGAATAACACGCCTTACATTATTGGCATGAATACGCTCCGCACTTTCTGGATCTACTTCTTGCAACTTTTTATGTACATATTCCACACCGTGTTCTAATGCTAACTTTTCCATCTGTTCTCGGTATGTAGCGTCCCCAGCCTCATCTGTAAACTGGTAATCGAATAGAACAGATTGTATATAGAGACCGGTTCCACCAACAATAATTGGTAATTTCCCGCGCTCTGTAATTTCTCGAATGCACTTACGGACACTTTCTTGAAATTCCGCCACAGAAAATGAATCTTCCGGATCTTTTATATCAATCATATAATGTGGAATTCCGTCCATCTCATCTGTCGTCACCTTTGCAGTCCCGATATCCATCGTACGATAAATTTGCATGGAATCACCACTAATAATCTCACCATTCAACGCTTTTGCAAGATCGATACTTAATTTCGTCTTTCCGACAGCAGTTGGCCCAATGATGACAGCAACTTTTTCACGTTGCACTTCTCCCATATCATTCAACTCTCTTTATATAATATACTCCATCTATTGATTATACCCAATCTTACCAATTTTAACGGCATGATTGCAAGTTCTTTGAATCCAGTACATGAAATTACACAAAAAAAGAGCATAGCTTGTCCAATTCTGCATATACATGATAAAAAATAACTCGGAGAGGGTGCAATGACTATGAAACAAGCGACTATCGATTTTCCATTATTAATAAAAGACCTTATTTTAGCTACTGCTACAAAAGAACAAAATTGTTCACAAGAAGAATTATACTTCGCACTAAATTGTTTACTACGTTCCTTTCATTCTACTCTTCAAGAAACAACGTTACATCCAGAAAATAAAAATACAGAGTATATGCAAACTCAATTTTGCACCGCGTATAAAATTATTACAGGTAAAACAATTTACCCTTTTCAATAATTCTTATATAAAAAAAGCGGCCGCTTAGACATTTTCAAGCAGCCGTTTTTTATTTTAATAAATTATTTTATAACTTTCACTTTAACGGATTTACGACCCCAACTATCAGCAGTGCTATCTGAACCAACTAAAACATCAATACGGTTTCCTTTAATCGCGCCACCAGTATCTCCAGCAATTGCTTCTCCATATCCTTCCACCCACACTTTTGATCCGAGAGGAATTACTTTCGGATCAACAGCAATAACTTTCATATTTGGATTCGCTGTTAAATCATGCCCCATCGCAGTTAACACACGACCACCATATGTGCCATTTTCACTCGGGTGAGCTGTGTAAGCTGTCGCTTCTACTGTTATTTCACGACCAGCAGGTTCACTTGTTTCAGTAGATTTTACCACTGGCTTAGTTGCCGGCTTCGCTTCCGCTACTGGTTTACTTGATGCTCCACTTTTAACTGATTCTTTTCCATTAACTGCCGTATCATTTTTAGCCGGCGCTTTCTCCTTAACTGATGTATCATTTTTAACCGCCGTTTTCACCTTAGTTGGCGCTTCATCTTGAGCTGGAACTTCTTTTCTTTCAATAACAGGTGCTGTACCTGTTAAAAATGGTATGTGAACATACGCCGCTTTCCCGCCATATTCGAATTGTAACCATTCGTTTTGTACTTGATTTGTCGTTTCAATCAAGTCATCTTTTTTAAGCGTGCCAAGAATTTCTGAATCAGTATTCGCTCCAGCACGAATGTTTAATACGTTTGCTGTTACATAATAAGAACTTTTCGTAAATTCAGCACTTACAAAAGCTTCTTTACCATCTAATTTAATTTTGGACCATCCGTTTTCTGTATTTATAACATCTAATTTATTTCCACTTAACATTTTACCTACAAGTTTTGATTCTACAGTTGGGTTTTCTCTAACGTTTAATACATCTGTTGTTACAATCGTTTCCGCTTTAGCAGAACCTGCAAAAATCCCAAGACCAAAAACTGCTGCTGTTGCTATACCTAATAATTTTTTCATGAATAGCCTCCATTTGCTTTGTTTTCGTGTTCTCATTATAGCAACAGTTTTTTGAAGAATTTCGAAAATCACACAATTACAAAGCATTCGTAATAAACGATTAATGATTTGTAACATAAATTTCCATATTAAAGAATTGTATTTCTACCAAAATCAGCACTAGTTTTCATATATTTCTCACAAATTAGTATAAGAATTTTTTTCCAGAAAAAATTACAGTATTACTTTTTTGTTACAAAAAAATCACTTTTCATTACATCTTTTACCAAAATCCATCATAATCCAATTATTAAATTACTTTTTGTAACGAAAAAGGAACAACTCCTATTAGCTGTCCCTTTTTATCTTTTATTTAACTTTCTTCTTCCAAACACCTATCATAATAGCTGAAACAATCGTCCCAATTAATATAGAAACAATATATAGCAACGGTTTATTCACTAATGCGATAACAAACAATCCACCATGCGGTGCCGGCAATGTAATTTGGAATAACATAGATAAGGCACCCGCGATACTTGAACCAACAACACAACTTACTATTACTCGAACCGGATCGGCAGCTGCAAATGGAATCGCACCTTCTGTAATAAACGATGCTCCCATAATATAATTTGTTAAACCAGATTTACGTTCTGCTTCTGTAAATTTTGTTTTAAAGAATGTGGTTGCGAATGCAATCGCAAGTGGCGGTACCATACCACCAGCCATAACTGCTGAGTGCACTCCAAAATTCTGCGCTTCTATTGCAGCAATACCAAATGTAAATGCCGCTTTATTAATTGGACCACCCATATCAATTGCCATCATACCGCCTAAAATAAGACCTAATAATATAGCATTCGTACCGTTCAAACCATTTAACCATCCTGTTAACATTTCATTTAATGCTACTACAGGCGGATTTACTACTTTTTGCATAACAACTCCTGTAATCAACAATCCAAAGACTGGATATAACAAAACAGGTTTAATTCCTTCTAACTGTACTGGTAATCCTGAAAATAATCTTTTCAATCCTAAAACAACATATCCAGCTAAGAAACCAGCAATTAATCCACCTAAAAATCCCGCATTCGCTTGTGCTGCTAAAAACCCACCTACAACACCAGGCATAAAACCAGGACGATCAGCAATAGAACTCGCAATAAATCCAGCTAAGATTGGTACAAGGAATAAAAACGCACCTGTTTTTCCTCCCCCAATAGACATGAACAATTCAGCTAAAGGACCTTCCGCTTTTATACCACCAAACGAAAACGCTAGTGCAATTAAAATTCCACCACCAACAACGAACGGAAGCATATTACTTACACCGCTCATTAAATGCTTATAAATTCCTAGCCCTTTTTCTTTCTCTACATTTTCTGCCTTCCCATCCTCTTTTACCCCTTTAAAGATTGGTGCATCTTGTTTTATAGCTCGATTAAGAAGGATTTCAGTTTTTCTAATCCCATCGGCGACTGGTACTTGAATGACATGCTTCCCAGCAAAACGATTCATTTCTACTTGTTTATCTGCAGCTACAATAATAGCCGTTGCGCGTTCAATGTCCTCTTTCGTTAAATCGTTTTTAACACCTGTTGATCCATTCGTTTCAACTTTAATCGCTATTCCTAACTCTGCTGCTTTTGCTTTCAAACTATCCGCAGCCATATATGTGTGAGCGATACCAGTCGGACAAGCTGTAACAGCTAATACGTATGGCTCATTCCCTTCCGGCTTTGCTACTTCAACTTCTTCGTCTTCTTTTTCATTCTCTTTTTCATCAAATAAACGGAGAAGCTCATCCTCATCCTTTGCTTCTAATAATTGCTTGCGGAACCCTTCATCCATCAATAACGTAGAGAGACGAGATAACGTTTCTAAATGAGTATTATTCGCCCCTTCACTCGCAGCAATCATAAAAAACAGATGTGCAGGCTGTCCATCAAGCGACTCATAGTTGATACCGCTTACACTTCTACCAAAACAAATCGATGGTTGTTTAACGGCATTCGTCTTCGCATGAGGTATAGCAATCCCTTCCCCTATGCCAGTTGTACTTTGTGACTCCCGCTTTAAAATAGCTTCTTTAAATTCAGCTTTACTATTTAAACGATTTGCTCCGTCTAATTTCTCAACTAATTCATCTATGACAGCTTCTTTATTTGAAGCTGTCAAGTTCATAATAACTGTATCCCTTTTTAATAGTTCTGTAATTTTCATATGTTACTTCCCCCTATCGCTTAGTTACAATTACTTGCGACAATAATTCTTCTACTTTTTCTTTTTCACATAAATCAGCTGAAAATGCTGTTGCACTCCCTGTTGCAACGCCATATTGAAATGCCTTTTCAATATCTTTTGTCTGTTCATATTTACCTACAAATCCTGCAACGAGAGAATCTCCGGCCCCAACCGAATTAATTACAACACCTTTTGGAACAGTTGCTTCATATATACCTTGTGCCGTAAATAATAAAGCCCCATCTCCAGCCATTGATACGATAACATGCTCTACACCTTGTTCAACTAATTTTCTTCCAAACGGTAAAACATCTTCTACTGTTGAAATCTCTACTCCGAATAACTCACCAAGTTCATGATGATTAGGCTTTATTAAAAATGGTTTATTTTTAATTACATGTTGCAGCGCACTTCCACTTGCATCGACTACTACACGAATACCTTTCTCAGCTCCGAGCGCTGCGATTGATTCATAAAAAGTAGTTGAGATAGACGCCGGTACACTTCCAGCTAGTACAACACAATCTCCCTGCCTCATACTTTCGATTTGTTTCATTAATTGTTCAAATTGTTCATTTGTCACATTAGGACCTTGCCCATTTAATTCTGTCTCTTCTTGCCCTTTTATTTTCACATTAATTCGGGAATCACCGTCTACTTGGACGAAGTTTGTTGTTACACCTTCCGCCTGTAATACATCTTTAATAAATCGACCGGTAAATCCACCAGTAAATCCAAGCGCTACATTTTCAACACCTAAACGGTGAAGAACACGAGAAACGTTAATGCCTTTCCCTCCAGGAAATTTCATATCTTTCTCTGCTCGATTTACTGCGCCTAAATCGAAGGAATTAACTTGTACTACATAATCAATAGATGGGTTTAAAGTAACTGTATAGATCATTGTTTATCAGCCTCAATTACATTGGTTTGTCTTTTATATTTTTCTAAATCAATTTCTAAATGGTTTGTAATAATATTCGCTTCTTCAACATTGGCAATTTTCGCAAATGCAACTTCTGAGAACTTACTTTCATCAATTAAGAAATATCCTTCGTTCGCAAATGTTAATGCCATTTGTTTTAAAAGTGCCTCTTCTGGATCTGGAGTTGTAAAACCAAGCTGTTCATGTACACCATTTGCTCCTAAGAAACATTTATCAAAACGGTACTTTTGCATACTTTCCTGTGCCATAGCACCAATTAAAGCTTTCGTCCTACTCTTCATCATCCCGCCTAGTAAATACGCACGAATATTATTTTCAACTAAAGCTTCAATATGCATAAGTCCATTCGTTACGACAGTAACATCTTTATTTATTAAAAATGGAATCATTTCAAATGTTGTACTTCCTGCATCTAAATAAACGCAATCCCCTTGTTCAACAATACTAGCCGCATAGTTAGCAATTTGTTGTTTTATTTGAATGTTTTTGGATGATTTTTCAACCATCGTTGGCTCTTGTCCTTTTCCTGTTAAAACAGCAGCACCACCATGAACTCTTTTTAATAACCTTTGCTTTTCCAATTGCGCTAAATCACGACGAATTGTTGATTCAGAGCTTTCTGTTCTTTCCACTAATTGCTGTAGTTTAACAACCTTCTGCTCTTTTACAAGTTGCAATATCATTTGATGACGTTCAGGAGTTAACATTTTATTCACCTCTTCTTTGATTACAGTATAATGAAAACGATCACAAAAATCAACCATAAACAGTCAAAAATAATCACTATCAATCAAAACCGGTTATAAACAAAAAAAGAAACCTATTTGATACAACAATCAAATAGGTTTCTTCTCTCGCTTCACTTATAAAGAAGCTTTATAAATTGCAAGAACATCATCTTTATTTAATTTTTTAAAGGTACCAAATTCACCATAAGCCATCGCTTTATCAGCCATTAAATCAATTTCATTTTCTCCAATAGCATAATCCGCTAATGTTACCGGTGCCTCAATTGAAGTCCAAAATTGACGTAACGCCTCAATTCCTTCTAACCCAATTTCTCGATCCGTCTTCCCTTCTGTTTCTACATCGAATACACGAATAGCGAACTGTTTAAAACGACTTACATTTTCATCTACAACATGCTTCATCCAGTTCGGGAATAAAATCGCGAGTCCACCCCCGTGTGGTATATCATGAACCGCAGAAACTGCGTGCTCAATATTATGAGTTGCCCAGTCTCCTTTTACTCCCATCGCTAAAATGCCGTTTAACGCCATAGTACCGCAATATAAAATGGTTTCCCTATGCTCATAATTTTCTAAATCACTTAAAAGCTTAGGAGCTGTTACAATTACTGTTTTTAAAACAGATTCACAATAACGATCTTGTAGTTCTGTATTTGTTCCATGGTGGAAATATTGCTCTAATACGTGCGACATAATATCGACCATACCGTAAATTGTTTGATTTTTCGGTACAGATGCAGTATGAACTGGATCTAAAATCGAAAACTGCGGGAAAGTAACTGGGCTACCCCAGCCATATTTTTCATTCGTTTCCCAGTTTGTAATGACAGAACCAGCATTCATTTCAGAACCTGTTGCCGCAAGCGTAAGTACCGTACCAAATGGTAATGCATCACTAGCAAATGCTTTTTTCGTTACAATATCCCATACATCTCCATCATATTTACTACCAGCAGCAATCGCCTTCGTACAGTCGATTACACTTCCTCCGCCAACCGCTAAAATAAATTCGACTCCATTGTCTTTACAAATTTGAATCCCTTTCTTTACTGTTGATAAACGAGGATTCGGTTCAACTCCTGTCAACTCAAATACTTCCGCATTTATATCCTTTAAAATAGAAATCACATTATCATAAATACCATTTCTTTTAATGCTGCCTCCCCCGTATACGAGAAGAACCTTTTTACCGAACTGTGGAATTTCCGTTTTTAACTGCTCTAACTGTCCTTTACCAAAAATAAGTTTTGTCGGATTACGAAATACAAAATTTTGCATATATCTTTACCATCCCTTCTATATAAAAAGCAACTATACTTTTGTATACCACAATTTTTTCATTTCACAAAAATATTTGCCTAATAAAAAAATCCCAGCCTACAGGCTGAGATTTTTTTATTGATAATAAGGTGAGATCATTAAGTAAACAATAACACCAGATAAACTTACATATAACCAAATCGGCATCGTCCAACGTACAATTTTACGGTGACGTGTTAATTGATTCGTAAAACCAAACACAAGTGCAAACAATGCAAGCGGTACAATAATTGCTGCTAGGATAATATGTGTAATTAAAATGATGAAATACACATATTTAATGAATCCTTCTCCACCAAAATGTGTTGCTGGCGCCAAGTAATGATACGATAAATAAGAAACACAAAATAGCAACGTCGTTGTAAATGCTGCTAGGATGAAACCACGGTGCATTTTCACATTCTTCTTAATAATAGAGTATAAAGCTGCTAATAAGAATACGAACGTAAAGCTATTAAAAATTGCATTTAACATTGGTAAAATTGTTACATCAAAATGTACTTCTCCTTCATAGCCAACAGGTCCAAAGAACAAAAATAAAATAATCGCATTTACAATTACAGAAAGCGTTATCACAATAGGAGCATAGCTTTTCTGATTAGTTGATTGATCCACCAAAATGGTCACTCCTCTTCCTTCAAATATGTATACGTAACCTCACTATTTTAACATATTATTCACAGTGTAAATGTGACAATAGTTTGACACAGTAAGACAGAGCAAAGAAAAAAATCCTTCTTAATAAAACTTCTTAAGAAGGATTTTATCGCTTTATTATTTAAATAGCAATGTAATTAGTTTTTGTTAAAAAACGTACTGCTATACGCTTGATATATTTCAGACACTTGATATCCCATTAATGAAATTGCTGTTAGTGAAAAGAAACCAATCATAAGAAATCGAAACCACATATAAATCTCCTCCTTGTATTTAGCTTAAAAAGCAGTCGCTATATTACAAGTTGAGTGGCACTCTTCATCGTCACTTTCCTTTTTCTTTACAATTGCTGTTATAAATCGAATCATAAAGAAAATCACAAAAGGAAATTGTTCGTAATTTACCTTGGCATAGTTTGGCAACGGCTCGCGCTGCACATCGAACGGAGATGAGAAGGAATAGAACATACCTTGCTCTTCCATATATACAATTACAATTTTCATACAAAACATTATTCCTAGAAATGAAACAATATCTTGCCATTCTGTCGTATATAAAAAGTTATACAGCTCTAATACGTACTCTTCCATCGTCATCCCCCCTTCCTTTTTTACCATTTTGCTCGCCTTCATATAAAAAGTCAAGAAAAAAGTTTATATTCACTATGACAATAGTAATTACTTGTTTCTATGATTATATATGATTCTTTTATAGCAATGATTGGGTGTAACTCTCTTCTAAAACAAGAAATTAGAATCGAACAGATTCCTCATTCTTACTTTTAGGATTCAACAATGTACTATTTTTATTTCTATTAAAAATAAAATAAGAAATTATTATAAGAACAGTAACAAGCATTGTTAAAAGCGCTTGTGAACGTAAAGATTCAATTGCGAGCATGGCAACTAAAACTGCTATAATCGCAGCAATTGTAACATATGTTACATATGGAAAAAGCCACATTTTCACTTTCAAATTTTGTTGTTCCGCTTTCCCCATTTTTTTACGTATCTTGAAATGTGAAACTGCTATAACGAGATAAACGAGTAACGCAATCCCGCCAGATGCATTCACTAAAAATAAAAATACTTTATCTGGAGATATGTAACTAAAAACAACTCCAATGTAAGCAAAGAAAGTTCCAAATAAAACCGCCCGAACTGGAACACCACTACTATTCAATTTCAAAAATGCCTTTGGCGCATCTCCTCTTTCTGCCATTGAAAAAAGCATTCTTGAGTTCGTATATAAACCCGAATTTAAACAAGAAAGTACAGCTGTTAAAACGATAAAATTCATAATTTGCGCTGCCGCTGGTATCCCTATATGTTCCAGTACCGCCACAAATGGGCTTTTTAGTATGTTCGCCGAATTCCACGGAAGGAGTGTAACAACTACAGCGATCGATCCAATGAAAAATACGAGAATACGCCAAATTACACTATTTGTTGCTGTTTTGACTGCCTTTACAGGTTCGGCAGACTCTCCAGCGGCCACTGCAACAATCTCAGATCCCATAAATGAAAATATAACGACGGTGATTCCAAGTAACACCGAACTTATACCATTTGGCATAAATCCTCCTTGACCTACCAAATTCGAAGTGCCAGGTGCTTCCGTTCCTGGTACAAATCCTAAAATAACAGCTAGTCCAAGACAAAGGAACAAAACAATACTTATTACTTTAATAAATGAAAACCAATATTCAAATTCTCCAAATGATTTCACCGAGAAAACATTCGTCAACGTTAATAATATCGTTAATATTAAGCTTAATAACCAGAGTGGGATTTCTGGAATCCAGTATTGAATAATACCAGCACCTGCTGTAGCTTCTATTGCAATAACAATTACCCAGAAAAACCAATATAGCCACCCAATTGTATAACCTGCCCATGGACCAATTGCCTCTCTTGCATATGTTGCAAATGAACCACTTGTCGGATTAATAGCTGCCATTTCTCCTAGCATTCTCATAACGAAAATAACTAGAAGTCCTGCTAATGCATATGAAACGATAGAACCTGGACCTGCTGAATGCACAACCGCCCCACTTCCAACAAACAAACCAGCTCCTATTACGCCACCAATGGAAATCATTGTAATGTGGCGTATTTTGAGGTCTTTCTTAAGATTTTTATCCAACTCTTGTACATCCCCTTCCAAACTTAATTTTGAAATTTATGTAAGAGTATTATGTGAAAAATCTTATCCTATACTTTAAAATATATCAAAATATTCTGAATTTAACAATCGTAATTCGACCTCCTTCAAAAATTATTTCATTAGGTTTAATAATTTCCCATACACAATTGTTGAGAAAATTATAGTCACCTTACAAGAGAAAGAATTTTCAGATATCATTAAATAAACAAGATTATACATCTAGACAACTTTTTGTATAGGAGTGTTGATATGTTAAACAAGTTCAAATTCATTTGTTGTACTTTAGTAATTTTCTTACTGCTACCGCTAGCTCCCTTTCAAGCACAAGCAGCAAACAATTTAGGATCAAAATTACTCGTTGGATACTGGCATAACTTTGATAACGGTACTGGCATTATTAAATTAAGAGACGTTTCACCAAAATGGGATGTACTCAATGTATCTTTCGGTGAAACTGGTGGTGATCGTTCCACTGTTGAATTTTCTCCTGTGTATGGTACAGATGCAGAATTCAAATCAGATATTGCTTATTTAAAAAGTAAAGGAAAGAAAGTAGTTCTTTCAATAGGTGGACAAAATGGGGTCGTTTTACTTCCTGATAATGCCGCTAAGCAACGTTTTATTAATTCTATACAATCTCTAATTGATAAATACGGTTTTGATGGAATAGATATTGACCTTGAATCAGGAATTTACTTAAACGGTAATGACACTAATTTCAAAAACCCAACGACTCCTCAAATCGTAAATCTTATTTCGGCTATTCGGACAATCTCAGATCATTATGGTCCAAATTTTCTATTAAGCATGGCTCCTGAAACAGCTTATGTTCAAGGCGGCTATAGCGCATATGGAAGCATCTGGGGTGCATATTTACCGATTATTTACGGAGTGAAAGACAAATTAACATACATTCACGTTCAACACTACAACGCTGGTAGCGGGATTGGAATGGACGGTAATAACTACAATCAAGGTACTGCAGACTACGAAGTCGCTATGGCAGATATGCTCTTACATGGTTTTCCTGTAGGTGGTAATGCAAATAACATTTTCCCGCCTCTTCGTTCGGATCAAGTCATGATAGGACTTCCTGCAGCACCAGCGGCCGCTCCAAGTGGCGGATATATTTCTCCAACTGAAATGAAAAAAGCTTTAGATTATATCATTAAAGGAATTCCTTTCGGAGGAAAGTATAAACTTTCAAGTCAGAGTGGCTATCCTGCATTCCGTGGCCTAATGTCTTGGTCTATTAATTGGGATGCAAAAAACAACTTTGAATTCTCTAATAACTATAGAACATATTTTGATAGTCTTTCCTTGCAAAAATAATAAAAAACAACAATAGGTTTTATATGACCTATTGTTGTTTTTTATTTATGTAAATTACTTTTTCACTTCTACATGATGAAGAAATTCTTTTCCATCTCTTGAATAACTATTCACAAGACTTAAAAGCAACTTCCCACCAACCAACATCGCACGTTCATCAAAATCGAATTGAGGATGATGGTGTGGATATGTTGCCCCTATTTCTTCATTACCGGCACCTGTGAAGAAAAATGCTCCTGGAACATGTTCTAAGTAGTATGCAAAATCTTCTCCGCCCATAATAGGTGGTACTTCCATGACCCTTTCTTTGCCAAGATCGTGTTCCGCGACCGTCATAAAATGACGTGTTTCAGCTACATGATTTATTAATATTGGATAGCCTCGTTTATATTGAATATTAACTTCAGCATGAAGGGACTGACAAATCCCCTCAACAACTCGTCTAAATTCCTTCTCCATATATTCTCTCACTTCAGGATCTAACGTTCGAATGGTTCCTGTAAACGTAGCAGTATCCGCAATAATATTATCGGCTTGCCCGGCATGGAATGTACCAACTGTTAAAACTGCTGATTGAAGTGGATCGACTTTTCTACTCACTAAAAGTTGCAACTGATTAATAACTTGTGTTGCAACGATAATAGCATCTACAGTATGATGTGGCATACCGCCGTGACCGCCTCGCCCTTGAATCTTCACTTCAAAAGTATCAGCTGCCGCCATCATTGCTCCAGCTTTCGTTCCAACAATTCCTAAAGGCATCTGAGAAGATAAATGTGTACCAAAAACAACATCTACTCCTTCTAAACAACCATCCTCAATCATGGCAATTGCTCCGCCAGGCTCTTTCTCTTCTGCATGTTGATGAATAAGGACTATTTTTCCTGAAAGTTGGTCTCTGTTATCACTTAATATTTTTGCAACTCCTAAAAGTGTTGCTGTATGTCCATCATGGCCACAAGCGTGCATTACACCAGGAACCTTTGATTTATATGAAACTTTCTTTTCATCTTGAATAGGTAGTGCATCAAAATCAGCACGTAGCGCCATCGTCTTCCCAGGTATCCCACCTTCAATTACGCCGATTACCCCTCTTCCCCCGACATCTGTTTTCACATCAATATGAAAACTTTTTAAAATTCCAGCTATTTTTTTCGGTGTTTCTATTTCTTGAAATGATAGCTCTGGGTATTGATGAAAATCTCTTCGCCACGAAACCATTTGATTATATAAACTTTCCAATTCTTTATGCCATGTTTCTATCATAGAAATTCCCCTTTCTTTTTAACAGTTTAAATAAAAAATACATAATATTCTGTATTTAATCAATAAAAAAAGAGAACTTTCTTTAAAAGTACTCTTAATTCTTCAAAATATTAAACGTTCTACTTCAGTCACTACTTTGCTTCAATACAAATAGTGAAAGTTCCGGTACACTCAAAAATCTAACAGGCATTCGGGTTGTCCCAATACCACGATTTACGTATAAATGTAACAGCTTACTCTTCCCTTCTAATTCATACATACCTTCAACATGACTCTCAGCTAGTTTTGTAGTAATTAAAGGACCTACAAAAGGAATTTGAACTTGTCCTCCGTGACTATGTCCTGACATTTGAAAATCGACTGGATAACGAGATACTTTATCTACAACATCCGGCTCATGTATTAATAGCATATTGAAATCTTGTTGTCTTAAGTTTTTTAAAGTCGAGTCTATTTGTGGCTTCCCTAATAAAAAATCATCCAAACCTGATATTGTAATATACTTGCCGTTTTCCCCTTTAATTTTCTGCACTTCATTTACTAACACAGAAAAACCAGCTTCCTCCATATACTTTTTGTAAAATAAACTACCGCCCCCACCTCTATCATGATTCCCAAACACAGCATATTTTCCTAGGGGAGCTTTAATTTTCTGCAAAATAACCTTTGCTTCTTCTCTTTCCGCACTATAGGATCCAAACTTATCTATTAAATCTCCTGTAAAAACTACTATATCTGGATGTAATTCATTCATCTTCTCCACCAAATTTTCTAGTTGTTTCAATGTAAAATCTGGTCCTAAATGTACATCTGAGAACTGCAATATTTTTTTATTATTAAACTCTTTAGGAATTGTAGGAGCTTCTATTTCATTCCACGTAACTGTTACTAGTCTTCTTTCTATTTCAGTCGCATAGAAATACAAACTTACTGGTATCATTATTATACTTATGAAACTAATAATAAATATCTTTACGATTGATTTTTTTCGTTCTTTTTTTACATGATGCGTATTCATATTTTCACCTCTAAAATCACTTTAAATCCTTATTGTTACATTAATGTGACAACATGAACAATGTTCGTTATATCCAATTTCAGCCCCACTCACTTTGACAAATTTATACAGAAATCATATCATATTTTTATCATACATAGATTCTTTAAAATGTTTCTTCTATTCATTCTATCATTTTATTGAGGAGAGATTATTCATGTCTGTATTTACACCAGAAGAAATTACGGAACTTGCTGCTAATTCTGGAAGAAAAAAAGCTCATTTATCATTGCTCCCTATGCTAATTCTCGGTTTTTTTGGTGGTGCTTTCATAGCATTAGGATATTTACTTGATATCCATGTTATCGGAACAATGCCAAAATCTTGGGGATCATTTACTAGCTTTTTAGGTGCTGCCGTATTCCCTATCGGTCTTATACTCGTTATCCTTGCAGGCGGTGAATTAGTAACTGGCAACATGATGACCGTTTCAATGGCATGGCTTCACAAAAAAATCGACTTATTTCACTTCATACGAAATTTAGTTATTGTTACGTTTAGCAACTTCATAGGTGCTATATTCGTCGCTTATTTTTTTGGTCATATCGTCGGCTTAACGGAGGGAGCTTTTTTAGCAAAAACAGTTTCTATTGCACAAGCTAAACTACAAGATACACCACTGCAAGCCTTCATTTCTGCAATCGGGTGTAATTGGCTCGTTTGTTTAGCTGTTTGGCTCAGTATGGGAAGTAAAGAATTTATCGGAAAGATTGTCGGTATTTGGTTCCCTGTTATGACTTTTGTTGCGATTGGATTTCAACACGTTGTAGCCAATATGTTTGTCATCCCAGCTGCAATTTTTTCTGGTCATTTAACTTGGGTTGAATATTTTCCAAACTTCATTTTTGTTTTCTTCGGAAATTTAGTAGGGGGTATGTTATTTGTAGCATTACCTTATTTCATATCTTATAATAAGAAACTACCTTCCAATAAAGAGCAAACTGCATTAAAGAAAAAATCTGTATCCGCTTAAATTGAATGTCTATAAATTGGTCCTAAAAATATTACAAATTTCATTTTTTTTGCGAATATATGTACGTACACTTGTTCTCGAATGTTTTATACGTTATAATAACAACTTAAATAGCATTATTTACATATGAGGTGAAAAACATGAATAAGACAGAATTAATTAAAAACGTAGCACAAAACGCTGAGATTTCTCAAAAAGAAGCTACTGTAGTTTTACAAACTGTAGTAGAATCAATCACTAACTCTTTAGCTGCTGGCGAAAAAGTACAACTTATCGGATTCGGTACATTCGAAGTTCGTGAAAGAGCTGCTCGTACAGGCCGTAACCCACAAACGGGTGAAGAAATGCAAATCGCAGCTTCTAAAGTACCTGCTTTTAAAGCTGGTAAAGAACTAAAAGAAGCTGTAAAATAATGAAAAATAGCCTTCTCATTTATGAGAAGGCTATTTTTTTCATGACATAATTAATAAAAATCTGACCATTATGCTGCTTATTTTGTTCCTTTATGCAAATAAAACCTTTGCTTTCAAAGAAAGGTTTTGCTGTAATACTCGCCTCTGTATACATATCCCTATGCTGCAAGTTCACTGCTTCTTTTTCTAACTTCTGTAGTATGTATGATGCTATCCTTTTTCCTTGATAATCTTTATGCGTAAATAAGCGATCTACGTAATGATCATCATTATAATCCCCAAATCCCACTATCACACCTTTATAATCAGCAACGTAACAAATATTCTTTTCTAAAGACTGTAGCCATCTCTCTCTATCTAGTCGCTCCGGGGCCCACGCCTGTAGCTGTAACTCGTTATAATCTTTTGCATTCACCGTATGAACCGTTTCATAGAACAATTGTAATACTTGCTCTAAATCCTCCTTCTGGAATGTTCTAATTTTAATATCTTTAAACATATGTAAAACTCCTTATCAAACTAACTCTTTTATTTCGGTTATCCGGATAATTATTTCGTGTTTATTTTCGAAACAGTTTCTTCCACTATATATGATTCTACTTCTGCTCTTTCTATATTATATCGACTTTTCCTTCTAAACGAACAATAAACAATACTCATACAAAGTATTGTTTATTGTAAAAAAGCATATTAAATTCGCTTTATAGCTGAAAGTGTTTAAGATTTCAATTTAACTCTTTGTAATCTTAATGCATTTAATACGACTGATACAGAGCTAAATGCCATTGCTGCACCTGCAACCCAAGGAGCTAAGAAACCGAGCGCCGCAATTGGAATTCCTAGGCCGTTATAAGCTAACGCCCAGAATAGATTTTGCTTAATATTTCTAATCGTCATTTTACTCATAAAAATTGCATCAGCAATACTATTTAAATCACCACGGATTAACGTAATGTCTGCCGCTTCCATCGCTACATCCGTACCTGTTCCAATTGCCATACCGATATCCGCCGTAGCAAGTGCAGGAGCATCATTTATTCCATCTCCAACCATTGCTACTTTCTTACCTTGCGCTTGAAGTTTTTTCACTTCTTCTGCTTTTCCTTCAGGTAATACTTCTGCAATTACGTGATCAATACCAACTTGCTTAGCGATTGCCTGAGCAGTTTGTGTATTATCTCCTGTAATCATAACAACGTCTAGACCCATTTTCTTAAGTCTTGCGATAGCTGCTTTTGAAGTATCTTTTACAGTATCTGCAACGGCCACTATACCAGCATATTCTTTATTGATCGCAATAAGCATTGCTGTTTTTCCTTCTCGTTCTAGCGCTTCCATCGATTTAGAAACTTCTTCAATATCAATATCGAATTTCTTCATTAGTCGACGTGTACCAATTAATAATTGTTTCCCTTCTACGACTGATTCGATACCGAATCCTGGAATCGCTTCAAACGTTTCTGAACTTGGGATATCAATTTTCTTTTCTTTAATTCCTTCTACAATCGCTTCTGCAAGTGGATGTTCAGAATTTTTTTCTGCCGCACCTACTAAACGTAGTATTTCTTCTTCATGGAATCCATCTGCTACAATTACATCTGTTAAAACAGGCTTCCCGTTTGTCACAGTACCTGTTTTATCTAGAATAACTGTATCTAATCGGTGCGTTGCTTCTAAATGCTCTCCACCTTTAAATAAAATACCGTATTCAGCTGACCTTCCTGATCCCGCCATAATAGATGTAGGTGTTGCAAGACCTAATGCACACGGACAAGCGATAACAAGTACTGCTATCATTTTCTCAAGTGCTCCGCCAAAATCACCAGGTGTAACAAATAGCATCCACACCGCAAATGTAATAATAGCAATTACAACTACAACAGGTACGAAAATACCTGAAATTTGATCTGCTACCCTTTGAATAGGAGCTTTTGAACCTTGAGCCTCTTCTACTACTTTAATAATTTGAGCTAATGCAGTATCTCTTCCTATCTTAGTTGCTTTAACTTTTAAAAATCCATTTTTATTCATTGTAGAGCCAATTACTACATCCCCAATTGTTTTATCAACAGGAATACTCTCGCCTGTTAACATCGATTCATCTATCGCTGATTTTCCTTCTACAATTTCTCCATCTACTGGGATTTTTTCACCGGGTTTAACATAGACAACATCACCAGCTACCACTTCTTCGATTAAAATTTTCATCTCTGTTCCATCTCGCACAACTGTGGCAGTTTTCGCTTGTAGTCCCATCAACTTTTTAATAGCTTCTGATGAACGCCCTTTTGCTCTCGCCTCAAATAATTTACCTAAAATAATTAAAGTAATAAGTACCGCACTCGTTTCAAAATATAAATCTGTCATATGTTCTGAAGAACCAATCGACCTAATACTTAAATACACACTATAGAAATAAGCTGCGGACGTTCCAAGTGCCACAAGAACATCCATGTTTGCACTTTTATTACGTAACGCTTTATAAGCCCCAACATAAAACTGGCCTCCAATTATAAACTGTACTGGAGTTGCAAGAGCTAGCTGCACCCAAGGGTTCATAAGCATATCAGGTAAATAAATAAATGATGTAAATGAGAAATGACTTACCATTGCCCACAGTAACGGGAATGATAAAATAAACGAAATGATAAATTTCTTCTTTTGTCGTTCAATTTCTTGTAAGCGATGATCAGTTGATCCATCTTGCTCATCTGATTTCACTTCCAATTTATATCCTAATTTCGTGATTGCACTCTTCATTTCATTTACATTAATTTCATCAGGATTAAAATCTACTGTAGCTGATTCCAAAGCGAAATTTACTGTCGCTCCGTTCACACCTTCTAACTTATTTAAACGCTTTTCTACTCTATTCGCACATGCTGCGCATGTCATCCCTGAAACAGTAAACTCAGCCTTATCACTTACAATTCCATATCCTAGCGACTCAACTTTTTCCTTAAATTGTTGTGGATTTGTTTTATGGGGATCATACATTATTTTTGTTTTTTCAAGTGCAAAATTTACATTTGCATCATGAACACCTTCTACTTTTTTCAGGCCTTTTTCAATTCTATTTGCACAGGCTGCACATGTCATGCCTGATATTTGGAGATTGGCCTCTTTTTGTTCATTCATGTCTCTCACCTCTATATACCCTTATAAGGTATAATTTTTAGCAAAATAAATCGTACTCCATATAAAGTACGATTTATTTCTATATTAAAAATTATTATTGAATTTCATAGCCTTGATCTTCAATTACAGCAACGATATCTTTTAACGTTACAACTGATGAGTCGATAGTAACTTCAACAGTTCCTTCTGCTAATTGAACTTTTACTTGTTCAACGCCGTTTAGTTCTTTCACATTACTTTCAATAGAATTTACACAATGCCCACAAGACATACCCTCAACTTTTAATGTTAACTGTTCCATTTAAAATCCTCCTCTTGTTTATTCATTGTTTATTAATCACAACTACACCTTACCATACCCCCCTAAGGTAATCAATGGTTTTGTATCATGATTTTTATTTTTTTCTAAAATCTTTATTTTTTTGCTCCAATTATGAATTTATATATCTTCTCCTATATAAACAAAAGCCAAGCTAGTCAAATACTAGCTTGGCTTTTATGCTTTTGAAAAACGTTCAAATACTGTCATTAATTCTTCAATTGCTTCGTCACCATTACCATTTTTAATAGCTCCTGAAACACAATGACTCGTATGATTTTTTAAGACACCCATTCCTACTTTTTTCATCGCTGCATTAATCGCAGAAATTTGAACTAAAATATCCACGCAATAACGATCATTTTCAATCATATTTTGAATACCACGGACTTGGCCTTCAATTCTCTTTAATCTATTTATAATTTGTTCTTTTTCTTTTTCTGATCTATGTGTTACTGATTCATGGTCCTTATGATCCATATTATCACCTTCTTAAAGTTTCTCTTCATCCAATAAAACAATTGCTTTTATGAGTATACCAATTATATCATCAAATATCTATGTAGGATACCCCATATGAGTATGTTTTCGCTTTATGATTATTCTTAACACATCATTAGCTTCTCAGTCTCAATTAATATGATACCCTTTCTTTTTTTCAAAAAAACAATAATAAGCAGGGATTGTCCATCCCCGCTTATTATTCATCCACAAATATAAAAGTCTCAATTTTCACACGTGTAAATTGAGACTTTTTTCTTCCTATATATAATTATTGCTGATCACATACTTTTGTATCATTCACTACTGAAGTTCCTTCAACGGTTACCGTATGAAAACAGTCATTTACACGAACTGTCACAACATTATCTTGCCGATCAATGATATGGTATTCATTAAAATTTTTATTCAGAGCACTGCGAATTTGTTCTCCTTCATAAATTGGAATGCCATGTGATAAAACCCAAATAAACCCAGCGATAGCAAGAATAGTTTTCATACGATCTACCTCCTTGAGAATATAGTGAACTTTTAATCCATGCTTTTTCAGCTCTACTAATCATGAATGGAATGAATCAAGCCTTTTTTTGGAAATAAGTTCATTTCGTCTATTTTATGTTTATGCTAATTGTGACCGAATTGTGACAACTTTTTGTCTATTTAGACGAAAAGTTGAAACAAAACTTTCAAAAAGGACAATTCTACTTATAAAAAAAGGTTATGGAATGTTTCATCCATAACCTTTTTTCAGCCCTATTCTACAACTCATCCACCGTACTTCATGTGATTTTTGTAGAGTTATTTTATTTTTATTCATCGCCATCAAAACAAAATCTTGAAAAAACTTCCCACACGAGTTCATTTCTACTACTTACCCCAGTCTTTTCAAAAATGGATTTTAAATGATCTTGTACCGTGTATATAGATATACAAAGTTCATGGGCTAATTCCTTTGTCGACATACCTGTAAGAATTTTACGTATTACTTGCTTCTCACGTGTTGTAAAACTATACACTTCCGTAATAAGCGGAAAGATTTCTTCCGGTCTTGCTCTTTCGAATAGAACAACATAACCACCCTGAAAACTACTTGTACGTTCTAACTTACTGGCCCGAATGATTAAAAAATGTCCATAGGCTAAAGGTATACAAACTTTTTCTTCTCTATTCATACAACCTACATTATATTCGTTAGCCTTTACTTTCGAACAAACCGCACGTATTGGCCTTGGTATTTCTTTTATATTTAACTGTTCATACTTTCTAAGATTTGAAAGCCAATCGCTGCCATCTTGATTCCAATATAATAAATTAAAATCCTCACTTAATATAATCGTACCTGTCCCTATTACCTTCTCTTCTGAAAAAGGTTTAGGAAATGCCTTTTTTAAAGCCTCTCCAGCAATCGGGACTACCATTGCCAAATACTTACAATTATCTATATGAAAAGCGGGACTTGTACTCCCTCGAAATAAACTAAGATGCCCAAAACAGTTCCCCTTACTCATACAAACGCCCCTTAATTCATCTCCAAAACTTGCTGGTTTTAAAATATTTCGGTATCTAGAGCTTTTCTTTTGTTCACCATTTGTCACCATACTAAGAGAAGCAACATGAGGATAGTGTTCTGATAAATATTTAAATTTATTAAAATCATCTTCTAGAAATTCATTCATAAACAATTGTGGATGAATCTTTTCAACACTTTCATCCGTAAATGCCCCAGTAGATAAAAAAGAAATTGGGTCTATAGCTGTAAAACAAGCGGCGTCAAAATCAATGACTTTACGTATTAAGTGGAGAAATGACTCTTGAAATGTCCTTATAGAACTTATACGATTCGCTACCATTGTAATTTCTTTCGTTATTTTTTCATACATCCTCTTCCCCCCAGATTTATGGGATTGTTTCCCTTCATAATTTCATTCCATAATAAACCTATAACACACATACTTAGGAGGTTAAAAATGAATTGGAATGATACTACCGTAAATTCATATGAACAAAGAATTCCATGTAAAATCCCAGGCTACTACAACCTATATGAAATGATGAATCATTTCTTGTTTACTACACTCCCTAAAGAAAATATGAATCCAAATTTTCTAGTTATAGGTGCTGGTGGTGGACAAGAAATTCTCTCAATAGGCAAACAAAATAGCAACTTATCTTTTACAGGTGTTGATCCATCTGAAAGCATGCTACAGCTAGCTAAAAAAAGAATTGAAAGCGAAGGCATACAAAATCAAATTCACTTTGTACATGGAACTGTCCATTCATTATTAACCAATCCATTATTTGACGCTGCTACTTGTATGCTTGTTCTTCATTTCATCCCAACTATTAAGGAGAAAAAAGAGCTTCTTAATGAAATTAGTAGTCGCTTAAAACCTGGTGCTCCATTCTTTCTCTCTACAATAAATGGTGTACCCCATACAAGTATGTTTTCTGCACAATTGAATGCTTGGCGCAACCACATGATGCAAAATCAAATTCCATTAGAAGATTGGAACCGATTTGAAAATTCTTTTGAAACAGAAATATTTCCTATTTCCGAAACGAATCTACTAGCTATCATGAAGGAATGTGGATTTACTCAAATCAATCGCTTTTTCACAAGCTTTTTAATTGATGGATACGTAGCAATAAAACAATAATGAAAAAAGGTAAGCAATTGCTTACCTTTTTTCATATACGTCTTCTACACTTGACTAATAAATCTCAATCCTTTACTTAAAGAAGTCGGCACAACAGATGCATGATTCTCCCCTTCAGCTTCATAAAACATAAATCTAAACTGATCGTGTTTTACTTGGAGAAGGCGCTCTGATAATTCGTTTGCACCTAAAACCATATGCTCTCGTTCCAATGACCCAACTGTAAGGAATACTCCCGTTTCAACCTTAGCATTGTTTAATTCACTTATAAGATTCTTTTCTTTTTCAAGCACGGATTGGTTATTCCACCAAATAGATGGACTACTTATAAAATAATTTTGAAAGGCATTTACGTTTGTGAATAGTATATGTAAAGCAAATAGACCACCTAAAGAATGTCCAAATAACGTTTGCTTTCCTTTATCAATCTCAAATTCCTTTTCAATTTGTGGTTTCAATTCTTCTTCAATAAAAGTAAAGAAATTATGAGCTCCCCCTGTTTTAGGCCACGGTTTACCGTCCGGTTTTAACGGGGCATCTTTTGAAATTACGACAGGTGTAAGATCATAGCATCTTTCTTCTCCTGAAAATGCCCCTTCAATTGGATAACCAATACCTACTATAATAGCTGGTGAAACACCTGTTTTCTCTGCTCTAACTGATTGTATTTTAATAGCTTCATGGAATGTTTGAAAAAAGGCATTGCCATCTAATACGTATATAACAGGATATCCTGACTCTGGTGCTGGCTGCCTCGGCTTTGAAATATGAATTTGATATTCTTTACCTTCTAATTTTGAATACATTTTCCACTGTTCTGTATTAAATGTAATAACCTGCTGTTTTTCAATAGTAGTATTCATCTTACATCCCCCTTCTTAACTCGTTACATATATTTCTACTTTCTCTTTTTGAGATACAACGCTATCGTAACCGAAACAAACAGGAGACCCATTATACGGATCAATCATGACACGTGCATCAATATGAAATACTTCTTTTAACACTTCATTTGTAATTATTTCTTCTGGGCTACCAGTTGTAACGATTTCCCCTTCCTTCATTGCAATAATTTCATCTGAAAACCTTGCTGCATGGTTAATATCATGTAATACCATAACGACCGTACAATTATGTTCTTTATTTAACTTCTCCACAATTTGTAATACATCTAATTGATGAGACATATCAAGATATGTAGTTGGCTCATCTAATAGCAACACTTCTGTCTCTTGTGCTAAAGCCATCGCTAGCCATACCTTCTGTCGTTGACCACCTGATAAATTTGCAATTTGTCTCGTTCGAAATTCAGAAGTTTTCGTTATTTCTAATGCCCAATCAATCATTTCTTTATCTTTTGAAGTTAACTTATTTACGTTATTTCGATGTGGATAGCGTCCATAAGAAATTAACTCTTCTACTTTAAGCTCCCCTGGTGCAATTGGAGTTTGCGGAAGTAAAGCTAACTGCTTCGCAATTTCTTTCGTTGGAATTGTATTTAAATCCTGTCCTTGCAAATATACTTTACCGCTCTTTTGCTTTAAAATTCTTCCCATTGTTTTTAACAATGTCGATTTCCCGCACCCGTTTGGTCCTATAATTGTCGTTACTTTTCCTTCTTGTATTTCCACATTTAAATCGCGAAACACTGTAAGCTTTTCATAACTCGTTTCTAAATTTTTTGCACTTAAAATACTCACTTTTATTCCTCCTCTTACGCTTTCGCCTTATAAAGTAAATATAAGAAATACGGTACACCGACAATAGAAATAACGATCCCAACAGGTAACTCTACAGGGGTGAAAACTGTTTTTGCAATAAAGTCTGAAGCTATTACAAGGAACATTCCGATTACTCCACACGTAGGAATTATATATTTATGCTGAATACCGACGAGCCTTTTCGCTATATGCGGTGCCATTAATCCAATGAAACCAATACTTCCTGAAACAGCAACACATGCACTCACAAGTCCGATACTACTTAATAGTAAAATGGATTTCTCTCGTTCTACTGCAACACCTAAACTTGTAATACTCGTTTCTTCCAATTGAAATAAATCTAATAAATAAGCTTTCTTTTGTATAAGTGGAATTAAAATGATAAGCCACGGTAACATAGCAACAATATACTTCCAGTTTGCACTATATATGCTTCCAGACACCCAAACTGCAGCCATCTCGAAATCAGTTGACTTCATTTTGAGCGATAAATACATAGAAAACGCTCCAAATCCAGATCCAATTGCAATCCCTGTTAATAAAAGACGTTGCGAGTCTAACTTACCGTTTTTCCAAGAAAACAGATAAATTATTATAGCGGCTCCTAGCCCACCGACTAAACCAAACATCGGCATCATCATAATAGAAACCCAGTCTGTGCTCTTTAATTGTCCTTGAAAGAAAAACATAAAAATGACAATGGCTGTTCCTGCCCCGGCATTTACACCTAAAATACCTGGATCTGCCAATCCATTCCTCGTAATCCCTTGAATTACAGCACCCGCAACACCGAGGCCTAATCCTACTAATCCAGCAATTACAATGCGCGGAAGGCGAAACTCAAAAATAACTAAATCATGGTCTGGTACTGGATCTATTCTAAAGAGTGTTTTAAATACATCTGTAATCGTAATATCAAACGTACCATTCGTTAAACTAATATAAATAGCACATAATATTAAAAATATACTAATCCCCATTGTCATTCCAAAACGTTGACTTGAACTTTTAAGCATGTCTCTCTCCTCCTCTTGTACGGATTAAATAAAGGAAGAAAGGAATTCCAATTAAGGAAGTAACGACTCCAATTGGTGTTTCAAATGGATAGTTTACAAATCTACTTAAAATGTCACATAATGCTAAGAAAACTCCACCAATAACGCCTGCGCAAGGCAAAATCCACTTATAATCTACCCCAATTATAAAGCGCGTAATGTGTGGAATAATTAAACCTACAAAACCAACTTTCCCCACTAAAGCAACTGCTGTTCCTGTTAAAAAAATAACTGATAAAATTGCCATCGCTTTAACTAGTTTTGTACGCTGACCTAGATTAATAGAAACTTCTTCTCCTAAAGAAAGAATGGTAATAGATTTTGATATTAATAGTGCTAAAATTATACCAATTATCCCAAATGGTATCGTGATTTTAATGATATTAGGGTCCACTTGATCTAACTTTGCATTAAACCAAAAACTAACATTTTGAGAAATTTGGAAATATGAAGCCATCGCAGCCGATACACTACTTAAAAATGTTCCAATAACTGTCCCTATAATTGCTAATCTAACAGGGGATAAGCCATTTTGAAGGAGTGAGCCAAAACCAAACACTATACCGGCTCCTAGTGCAGAGCCAATCATTGAACATAAAACCATACCAATCGATGACATTCCCGGAAGAAAAATCATACAAAGTGTAATAACAAAGGCTGCACCATCCGTCACACCCATAATAGAAGGGGATGCAAGATAGTTTCTTGTCATCCCCTGCATAAGTGCTCCTGATATGGCTAGAAATGCTCCGACTAAAAGAGCTGCAACTACCCTTGGTAAACGTGAAGTAATAATAATATTATGATTTACATCGCTTGAATCAAAATGAAATAAAGCATTCCACACTGTTTCAGCATCAATGTTTTTCGCCCCATATAAAACAGAAAGTATAACTGTAAATAAAATCAATATGGGTGCTATACATAAAATGGTTACTGGTACCGCATTCGTTTTCTGCATATCATTCAACGCACCTTACTTATTGTATTATTTAGATAAATTTTTCACTGCTTCTTTTAAGAATGCTGTTTTACTCCAAGCTGTGCCACCTTGGGCCATTGGATCTACAACGTTTACAAATACTTTCTTTTCTTTCGCAGCATTCATACTTTGCCAAATTGGATTGCTTTCAATTTCTTCTAGCACTTTCGGGTTTTTATTTTCACTTGCCTCATATTGTAAGAAAACATAATCTGGGTTAAGTTCAGCAAGTTTTTCAAATGAAATTTTCTCTTGTGCTTTTACAGTTTTAAGTTGTTCTGGAGCAGTTAGTCCAAGATCTTTATAAATTACAGGGTTGAAGTATACTCCTTCTGGATATAGGAATAATTCATTTGCTCTTAGTCTAATTACAAGTACTTTTTTGTCTTTTAACTTATCTCCTAATTTTGCTTTTGCTTTTTCAGCGTCCGCATTGTAATCTTTAATAATTTTTTCTGCTTTATCTTTTTTACCAGTTAATTCTCCCATTAACTTTAAGTTATCTTCCCAATCTGTTGAAACGTGTGATACCGGGAACGTCGGAGCTACTTTCGTAAACTTTTCAGCTGTTTCTGCTGGGAATTTCGTACTAGATGTAATAACATCCGGTTTTAATTGAAGTAATGTTTCAAAATTAGGTTGCATTTTTTCACCCACAGATTTTGCACCCTCTAATTCTTTTTCAAGATACTTTGGTAATTTACCACCTACAGTAATTGCACCGACTGGTTTAATTCCAAGTACTGCTGCATCTTCCATTGACTCTAAACTAGCTGTCGCAATTTTATCTACTTTTGCTGGTACTGTGTATTCTTTACCTAAATATGTAATTTTTCGTTTTTCATCTTTTTTTGTTTCCGTAGCTTTTGTCTGTTGCTTTTGTTCCCCTGAAGTTTTATCCGTACTATTACATGCTGCTAAACCTACACTTAAAACTGTAACCATCCCTAATGTAAATAACTTCTTGTTCATCTTTATATATCTCCTCTCAAAACTTGTAAATAGATTATTTTTATATGAAAACTTAACTACATGAAACTTGTCCCAAACATATATTTCATTAGATTAATAATTTTATCCGGAACTCATTCTCATTCACTTCCCCTAAACTATAATTCTTTTACACTTCATCCATCGATAACCTTTTTCATTGATAATGATTATCGTTACTAAGTATATATTTAATATGCAATTATTTCAAGAATGATTTGAAAAATTTTAACAAACTGAATTAAAAAGAAGTATCCGCCTATTATTAGCGAGATACTTCTTTTTTTAGAAATTTATATGTAATTCAACTGGACAATGGTCTGATCCCATTATTTCACTGTTAATTTTCGCCTCTGTTATTTTGTCTTTCATTCTTTCCGAGACAACAAAATAATCTAAACGCCATCCAATATTTTTTGCTCTCGCTCCCATACGATACGACCACCACGAGTATGCTCCTTCCTGATCAGGATAAAGGTAGCGATACGTATCAACAAATCCTTCTTCTAAAATACGTGTAAACTTCTCCCTCTCCTCATCAGAGAATCCAGGGTTTTTACGGTTACTTTTTGGATTTTTTAAATCTATTTCTTTATGCGCGACGTTTAAATCTCCGCAAAAAACAACTGGTTTCTTTTCATCTAATCGCTTAATATAGGCCCTGAAATCATCTTCCCATTCCATTCTGTAATCTACACGTTCTAATCCTCGTTTAGAATTTGGTGTATACAGCGTTATCATATAAAAATCATCAAATTCTAACGTAATAACTCGTCCTTCTTGATCATGCTCTTCAATCCCTAAACCATATGTAACAGAAATCGGTTCTTTTTTCGTGAAAATAGCCGTTCCTGAGTAGCCTTTTTTCACAGCATAATTCCAATATGTATAATATCCCTCGGGATTTAAATCAATTTGTCCACTTTGTAATTTAATTTCCTGTAAACAAAATATATCTGCATTAGATTCTTCTAGATATTCTAGAAATCCACCTTTTGCAATAACTGCTCGCAAACCATTTACATTCCATGAAATCAACTTCATCTATGTTCCTCCTCTTGATGTGCATTTTCAATTTTCATGCTAACACAAAATAGATACCCTATCATAGTTTCATCTTTGTAATCTTGCTCTTACATTCGTAAATACGTACATACGTACTTTATTCAGGTTATACTAATGCCAGAGGTGATGTTCTGTGCATAATGAAGAGTTCACAGTAACAAATGAGTATTGGCAAGCAATTATTCATAATGACTCCACATATGATGACAAATTCTTTTACGCTGTAAAATCAACCAGTATTTTTTGCCGACCATCATGTAAATCGAGAATACCGAATAAAAACAATGTACGTATTTTTCTTAAGGCAGAGCAAGCATTACATGAAAATTTTCGTCCGTGTAAACGTTGTAAACCAAACGGGCTAACTTTACCTAATGAAGAATGGGTAGAGCAAATTAAAGAATATATCCAAAAACATTATTGTGACGTGCTAACCCTCGACTTGCTCGCAGAAATATGCCATGGTAGCCCTTATCATCTACAACGCACTTTCAAGAAAATTGTAGGGATTAGTCCAATAGAATATATACAGCAATTCAGAATTAAAAAAGCGACAGAATACCTTTCACATACAAATCAATCCATTATGGAAATTAGTACTGATGTCGGGATAGAAAATCCGGAGTATTTCGCGACTTTATTTAAAAAGAAGACAGGATTTACCCCTACTGAATATCGAAAAAAGAACGGAATAAAAGAGGTATGAAATAATGAAACCATATGAAAATAAAACTATATATTGGACATTGCTTATTCATAAACATTGGCGTATGCATATTGCAGCTACTTCAAATGGATTATGCTTCATCGGATCGCAAAATGAAACTTTTGAAGAACTAAATACGTGGGCTAGCAAAAAACTGCCACAACATACATTCATCCAAAATCCAGATTATCTGCAAACATATACAAAAGAACTTATCGAGTATTTGGAAACCAAACTAGAAACCTTTACAATTCCTATCGATGTTTACGGAACTGCATTTCAATTAGCTGTTTGGAATACGGTACGTGAAATTCCTTATGGGGAGACACATTCTTATTCAGAGATTGCGGAAAGAATTCAAAAACCTAACGCTGTACGTGCAGTTGGGACTGCCGTTGGGGCAAATCCTCTGCTTATCACTATTCCTTGTCACCGCGTTATTGGGAAAAATGGTAAACTTACCGGTTTTAGAGGTGGTTTAGAAATGAAAAAAGAATTGCTCAAATTAGAAGCGCTTCGGGAGGAGTAAATATGACAGAGGATTGTAATGAAATATTGTCTTTAGTCGTTCCAAAAGAATTTAGTTTTCAAGAAAACTTACGCTATCTATCGCGTTCTAAAAATGAATGTATGTTTCATATTGAAAACAATAAAATCTATAAAGTCATTCCTGTTCAAAACATAAATCCATTAGTTGAAATTGGTTTGAATGCCAATAGTAATATTCAAATACGTTTTTTAGGAGCATCATATGTCTCTGAAAAATGGGCACACGATGCCGTATCTAACTATGTAAAAGAGTGGTTTGATTTAACTACTGATTTAGCTCCCTTCTATAAATTAGCTAAACACGACCCACTCCTTCAAAAACCCATTAAAGAATTTTACGGTCTTCGTACTTTGGGAATTCCGGATTTATTTGAAGCACTATGCTGGGGGATTCTAGGTCAACAAATCAACCTCACATATGCCTATACTCTAAAAAGAAGATTAGTCGAAAATTTTGGCGATTATGTAGATTGGAACGGTAGAAAACATTGGATATTCCCATCACCTGAAGTAATAGCAAATTTAGATGTAGAAGATCTCGCAACATTAAAAATGACTACAAGAAAGTGCGAATACTTAATTGACGTCGCGCAGCTCATTACAGAAGGTAAATTATCAAAAGAATCTCTATTACAAATACAAGATGTGAAGCAAGCTGAAAAACAATTAACTAGCATTCGCGGTATAGGGCCATGGACAGCTCACTATGTTTTGATGCGTTGTTTACGATTCCCTTCAGCTTTTCCAATTGATGATGTTGGTTTTCATAATGCAATTAAATTTATAACAGGTTCCGAAAAGAAACCGACTAAAAATGAAATAAAAGAATTTGCATCAAATTGGACAAATTGGGAGTCTTACGCGACTTTTTATTTGTGGCGGGTGCTATATTAAAATTTCCTAATAAAAAATAGATAGGGAAACCTATCTATTTTTTCACATGTAAAAACTTCACACATACTGGCTCTGGAACATTTACGTCCGTCTGTACAAGCGTTAGCTCCCCTGTCATTTCATCCCTAGCAAATAAAGTCAAAGTATTAGATCTTTCATTCGCTGCAATTAAAAATTTTCCATCCGGATCTAAAGAAAAATCACGTGGCCAATCCCCTTCTGTCGATACTGTTTCAATAAAAGCGAGCTCTCCATTGTGCTCATTCACTCGGAAAACCGCGATACTATTATGTCCCCTATTTGCTGCGTAAACAAACTTGCCATCAGAAGAAATGTGAATTGCACTTCCGTAACTATCTTTTCTAAAATCTTCAGGTAATGTAGAAATGTATTGTTTTTCTTTAAAACTGCCACTCTTTGCATCATATTGAAGTACAATAATCTCTGAACTTAATTCTGTCATAACATATGCATACTGCACACTTGGATGAAATATAAGATGCCTTGGACCACTACCATGTTTTACAGATAACCGTGTAACTTCTATTAGTTCTCCATCACTTTCTTTATATGTAATCACCTTGTCTATTCCTAAATCAACTGCTACTACATATTTTTCATCAGGAGTAAAATCTATATAATGAGCATGTGCCTTTTCTTGCCTTTCCTTATTTGGTCCTGACCCTTTATGTTCTACAATTACCGTAGCAGCATTTAAACTTCCATTATCCTTTTTCACTAAATAGGACTCTACTGTTCCTTTATGATAATTAGCTGCTACTACTATACTATTCTCCCGATTCACACTTACATAGCACGGCGATGCCCCTTCTAAAACTTGCATGCTAATCGAATTTAGATTACCGGATTTATTATGAATAGAAAAACTAGCAATTCCACCTAACCCATTATCTTTCGCAACAGAATAAAGGTACTCGTTGTTATGACTAATCGTTACATATGTCGGACTTCCTATATGAGCTGCTAATTCAATCCCTTTAAGTTCTCCGATGTTCGTATCAAGTATAAATTTATAAATCCCCTTACTCTCTGCTTTGGTATATGTCCCTATATAACCATGAAACTGATTTTCACTCATAACATTTCCCCCTTTTACAAACGTCTTGTAACAAGTTTCACTTTGTATTTTTTACTATAGAAAAGAACCAAGTAGCACTTCATTACTACTTGGTTCTCTTTTTAAGCTTGTTCTTCAAATCGTCTTGCGATTTCTACAATTACTTGAACAGCTTTTTCCATAGTATCTACCGAAACATACTCAAATTTACCGTGATAGTTTTCACCACCAGTGAAAATATTTGGCGTTGGTAATCCCATATATGATAATTGCGATCCATCTGTTCCACCGCGAATTGGATGAATATTCGGTTCAATATTTAAACTTTTCATTGCCTCATATGCAATATCAACAATTTCTCTCACCGGTTCAATTTTTTCAAGCATGTTATAGTACTGATCATTCATCTCTAAAACTATTGCATCTTCGCCGTACTTCTCTTGCATGTTTTTCACAATATCTTTAATGTTATTTTTACGCGCTTCAAAATGATTACGATCAAAATCTCGAATAATATAGTAAGCTTTACTTTGCTCGACATCACCATTTAAAGAGAGTAAATGATAGAAACCTTCATACCCTTCAGTATATTCTGGCGCCTCTTCTACTGGCAACTGTCTATCGAATTCCATAGCGAGTTTACTTGCGTTACGCATTTTGTTTTTCGCTGTTCCAGGATGTGTATTTGTCCCTCTAAAAGTTAATTTGGCACTTGCAGCGTTAAAACTCTCATATTCTAAACCACCTAATGGACCTCCGTCCATCGTATAAGCAAACGATGCACCAAACGCTTCTACATCAAAATGCGATGGTCCACGGCCAATTTCTTCATCCGGTGTGAACGCTACTCTTATTTTCCCATGCTTAATTTGCGGATTATGTATTAAATAATTCATTGCGACCATGATTTCTGTAAGACCAGCTTTATCATCTGCTCCAAGAAGTGTTGTACCATCAGTTGTAATAATTGTATGTCCTTTATATGATGGTAATTCCGGGAACTGTTTAGGTGTTAACACAACATTTAATTCTTCATTTAACGTAATCGCATTACCATCAAAATTTTCATGAATTTGTGGTTTTACGTTTTTCCCTGTAAAATCTGTTGCTGTGTCTAAATGAGCTAAAAAGCCGATTACAGGAACATCCTTATCTGTATTAGCAGGCAGTGTTGCCATTACGTAACCTTTTTCATCCATCGTCACTTCTGATAACCCAATCTCTTTCAACTCTTCCACTAATAACTTACCAAACTCAATTTGCCCTGGTGTTGTAGGCACTGTATGACTTTCTTCATTTGATTGTGTATCAATCTTTACATATCTCGTAAATCTTTCAATAAGTTCTTGTTTCAAATTCGTTCACTCCTTTTATAGTTCTCTCTCTATTATAATCCTTATAACGAAATATTTTAACTTTTTTGACTGCGAAAATATATATCCATTTACATTTTTAATAAATCATAAAAAGACATAACATTTGTACATTTAAATTCAAACATGTAATATACATCATTATATATTGGGAGGTTTTAAAGATGAGGCTAACTCTCTTTCGCTATTTTCTTTTTTTCCTAGGATTAATTTTTTTTGGACTTGGAAATGCTCTCGCAGTCAAAGTTAAATTCCTCGGTTTACACCCTTGGGAAGTTTTAAATATGGCTCTCTACCAACGATTTGGGTGGACAATTGGCACTTGGAGTGTCATATGTGGATTATGTCTCGTTCTTATCTCTTTACTAGTAGATCGAAAATATATAAACGTGGGCACATTTTTAAATGCACTACTTATCGGTCCTATTATGGACTTTTTCTTACAATCAAAAATCCTTCCAAACGCTAGTGATTATTTATGGATAAACTTACTCATTTTATTTTCTGGTATTGCAATTACAGGAATTGGGGGCGGCATGTACGTTGCGGCTGGCATTGGTGCTGGACCCCGCGATGGATTCATGCTTACCATTTCTGACAAAACTGGGTTATCTATTAGCCGTGCTCGAATTATTGTAGAATGCTTTGTACTAGTCATTGGATTCATGCTAGGAGGTCCTGTTTTTATCGTAACTTTTCTATACACTTTTATTCAAAGTCCAATATTCCAGCATTCATTTAAGGTATTTCAAAAACTCTTACATACTTTAAATAACAAAAACAAAGAACGTATTAGTGAAAATATTTAAAACTCAACTTAATGCAAAAGAGTGTGTTTTAAAAGTAATTTTTAAAACACACTCCATATACCCCATTTCATTCTTCTCTCCATAATCTCTCTACATTCATTAATTGCTCTTCTTTAAATTCTAGCTTATATATATCCGGTTTGGATGTATTCATTAAAAATTCAAGTCCATATTGATTATCAAAATAGTTCATCATTAGTGTCATTACAAGCCCATGTGTACCAATTACAATTTTATGTCCTTGAAAATTCATTAATATTTCTTTTAACACTCTCACTACTCTTCGCTGACAATCCGCATATGACTCTCCATCTGTCAGTGCATATTCTGGATTAAAAAACATCTCCTTTACAAGTGGGTACACTTCCTTATCCGATATAATTTTATTTTCATTTGAAAACTTACACTCTTTAAGATTTTCATATACTAATATTTCTTTTTCATGGAGATTCGCTGACTCTTCTATCGTTAACATAGCCCTCTTATACGGACTTGAAATGAAAGTATTAATTCCCTCTGTTTCTAATATCTCAGTTATTCTTTGAGCATCTAAAATTCCCTTCTCAGTTAATCCACGTGTTCTTTCATTTCCTTCTAATTTTGGCGATTCACCATGCCTAACCATATAGATATATGTATTCATAATTCCTCCCTTTTCTATATCCCTCTTTAAAGACATGACTATCAACCCATAAGAATATACGTTCTTATTTCATATCTTTCCAGAACAAATTATCAAATGTTAATCTTCAGATAAATTCACAAAAAAGCTTCCCCTTGATTTTATCCCCTTCCAGGAAGCTTATATATATTTTCTTTTACACTATCAAAACTCGAAACGTCTTTCTCCTCTAGTTTCGCCACACCTCATTCTTCTATTTTCATCAATACAATTCTCCAACCATCCGGATCTTCTATCGTTATCCCCTTTTCTTTCCAATACGGATTTTCTGGTTCTACTTCACCATACCCCATTGTATGCAGCCTTTTACTCACTTTTTTCATTTCACTATCTTCTCGCATGTAAAATACAAGTAAGTTATCTTTTGTTGGAGCTGGACATGGGCTCCCATCTATATATCTTGTAAATTCTAAATGATATTCTTCATCTGGTAGTCCAAACATGACGCCATCGTAACCTTCATGACCGTAAAATTCACCTATACGCTTTAAACCTAATCCTTTTTCATAGAATGCTATAACCTCTTCAAACTTATCTGTTGGACGTGCTATTCGAAACTTCACCCAATTTTTCATGCTTTTCCTCCCATACTAAAAACGTAATGAATGACTATATTTTATTGTATATACTTAAAACATTTTTGAAATCCCTCATTAGTATGAAAATAGATACATACAAAGGTGTTACTTACTAGCCTATAACAATCAAAAACTCACCTAGAAAGAAAATCCCATCATTTTATATGCAAATTTGCATCTCCACTTGCAAAGCACTAAAAAACCTTTAAAATATACTGGATGACTAAATATACAATTCCCATCTAAAATCTTGATACACTAAAAATCATTAAATGCAGTGTTTTTTCATTTTCAAGAATTATTGCACTCTTGTTTTTTTCCTTATAAGCATGCTTTTTATAAGGAAATCTGATACAATCCTTAAGTAATATTATTATGTGTAGATATTACGAATATAGTACATACTTAAAGAAGGTGATCTTTTTGAAATTAAATAAAAATTTACAGCTATGTATATTAATCACAACATTAATATGCTATTCAATCTATTTTATGTTTTTCTTTCTGTTCCCTACTAATTTTTCAAATTTCAATGTACGCTTCGCTTCACTCATCGTTGAAGTCATTACATTTATATCGCTAATTTACTCTATATACTCTAAAAAAGTTAGTTCAAATCCTTTTTGGATATGTATTACAATTGCAATTGGTAGTTTCTTATTAGGAAAAGTAGTATATACGTATCAAGATACCTTTTTCGAACTTCCAATACATCATTTTACTATTTCTGATGTATTTTACATGTTTTTTCTATTCTTCTGCCTTATCGCTTTCTGCTATAAGATCTTAAAAGAATGCACTAAATGGGAAAGAGCTTTCTTTATTTGTGATATATGTATAGTACTTACTTCCATATTCACATTAGAATGGTATTTATTTAATCAGCCAAATTTAAATATATTCTCACTTTCACTCGGAGATATTTTCCTTTCATTTCTATATCCAATTGCAGATCTATTATTTCTTCTACTAGGTGTTAGTCTCTTTTTCCGCCCAACTATTTTTAAGTCCAAGCGGAAAATTTATATCTTTATTTTTGTATTGATTAGTTCTGCAACTTTTAACTATATTTATTTTTACTTAAATACCCATTTGTCAACTGACACTATAACATTTTTACGTCTTTTATATAGAATACCTATATTGCTTATCGCAATAGCTGGGTCTATTTCAGAAGATGATAATAGCCATAAAAATTATTTCATTGTAAACCCTATACTAGGAAAAAAAGTATTAGTCGTATTTCCCTATCTTGCTGTTGCAATACTAATCGGGTTTACATTAAAAGAACAAACATCGTCTTCAACTCTCATTACAGGAAATTGTATCGCTTTTGTTTTCGTACTTATTCGCCATTCTATTGTGCGTATGCAAAACGACACCCTAACAAAACGTTTACAAGTATTTAATGCTCAACTAGAAGAAAAAGTTACTTTAAGAACTTCTGATTTAGTCCATAAATCAGAGGCCCTATCTCAGAAACAACAAAAATTCAAATCATTATATGAATATCATCCTGATCCCATTTTTACGATTGATTTAAATGGAATATTCTTAAATGTAAATAAAGCAGGAAGCATACTACTTGGAGCACCAACGAACGAGTTACTTGGTGAGACATGTTTTTCTATTATTTTAGATGCAGATAAACATAAACTGATATCTGCATTAGAAAAAGTTAAACAACAAGAATCAGCATCCTTACAACTTAGTTCTCAATATAAAGATGGCTTTACTTATTTTTTATACGTTACCATCGTTCCTATTATGATAGATGGACAAATTTCTGGAAGCTATATTATGGTAAAGGATATTACCGCACTAAAAAAACAACAAGAAGAAATAAAATATTTAGCATTCCACGATACTGTAACGAAAATTGGGAACCGATCCTTTTTCCATAGGAAGTTAAGAAAATTTATAAAAAATGCTCAAACAACACAAAGTGAGTTTGCATTATTATATTTAGATTTAGATCGCTTTAAAGTAATTAACGATACACTTGGACATTCGTCAGGTGATTACATATTAGAAGAAGTAGCAAAACGTTTCCAATCATGTCTTCCATCACATACTCATCTGTCAAGAATCGGTGGTGATGAGTTTACAATCTTAATTGAAAACTATACTGACGAAGATTCCTTATTCGAGTTATGTAACCAATTATTTGAAAGCATGGAAAAGCCGTTTGTCATACATGAGCATAAATTAACTTTATCACTGAGTATCGGTATCTCCATTTATCCACATTCCGGAATCGATACCGCTACACTTCTGAAAAACGCTAATGTTGCAATGTATGATGCAAAGGCAAAAGAGCTTAACTCTGTCTCTATTTATGACGATGTAATCGCTAAAAAAATCGAAAGACGATTACGATTAGAAAAAGATTTACCAAACGCAATACAAAATGAAGAATTGTTCCTTTTGTATCAACCTCAAGTTGATAGTGAATCTAATAAAATTATCGGTGCAGAAGCTTTAATCAGGTGGAATCATCCTGAATTAGGTGTTATTTCTCCATACGAGTTTATTCCGATTGCAGAAGAAACACTACAAATTATTCCAATAGGAAAATGGACATTACAGCAGGCTTGTGAGCAAATGAAACGTTGGCACGCACTCGGATATTCGCATTTAAAAATAGGGGTAAATTTATCTGCTAAAGAATTTGAACAAGAAGGCTTTGTAAAATCTATTTCTTCTACTTTAGCAACTACAGGCTTACCAGCAAGTTCCCTTGATCTAGAATTAACAGAACGAATTGCAATGATGGATGAGAGAGAAACATTGATAAAACTGCGTACACTAAAAAGTTTAGGGATTCACATTTCAATCGACGACTTTGGTACAGGCTATTCTTCCCTAGCCTACTTACCTTTATATCCAATCGATACGTTAAAAATCCCAAGAGAATTTATTACAATGTCTGAAACGTGTGAAGATGGAATGGAAATCATTAAAACAATCATCACATTAGCAAATACATTAGGAATGTCTGTCATTGCTGAAGGCGTAGAAACGAAAGAACACGTAAATTTCCTTCAAAAAAATAAATGTCAGTTTATTCAAGGTTACTATTACAGTAAACCTATTTATGCCAATGCATTTACTAAGCTGTTAGAAAACGGTATTCGTCCATAGTAAATCAAAATGCATATAACTCTATACTGAATGTAATCGTTATAGGTAATAATGAATTTGAACAACTATAGTAAAAAGGAAAGAAAATAATTTCTTTCCTTTTTTTATTATTTAACTACTTCATTTATTAAATCTATTAATTGATGAATTCCCTCCTCATTTGTTTTCTTAAATCCATTCATGTTTTGAATATATCTCTCCTTATTTACATACAACTTATTTACCACATCTGTAAATGTACTGGTGCTTATTCTATCTTGAAGTAATACTTCCGCATACCCTTGCCTAGAAAAATAGTCAGCATTTAAAACTTGATCCCCTCTACTGGAACCATTAGTTAACGGAATAAGCAACATCGGTTTCTTCAAAAATAACAATTCAGAAATAGCAGTAGAACCCGCTCTGGAAACTACAACACTTGCCATATTCAGTATATGTGGCAACTCTTCTCCTATATATTCAAATTGCATATAACCTTCCATTCCGATAGAAGGATCCACCTTCCCTTTACCACACATATGAACAATATTAAAACTTAATAATAATGTATCTAAACTTTTCCTTACCATATCATTTATCCACTTAGCACCTTGACTCCCACCCATTATTAACAATACTGGCTTATCTTGCTGAAATTCACAATACCTTCTTCCTCGTAATACGTTACCTCTCTCAATTTCTTCCCTTACAATTGGTCCTACATAAACCTTTTTCTCATTACTTACATTCTTCCCTGTATGAGGAAATGTTGTGCATAGTTTTGTAGCAAAAGGTAATGCTATTTTATTTGCAAGTCCTAACGTGCTATCTGGTTCACGTATTACGATAGGTACACTATTTAACCATGCCCCTACAACTACAGGAACTGAAACAAATCCTCCTGCAGAAAAGATAACGTCAGGCTTTATTTTCTTAATTAATTTATAACTTTGTAAGCAGCCTTTTATAATTTTAAAAGGATCTTTAAAGTTCTCCCAATCCCAATATCTCCGGAGCTTCCCCGTTGAAATACTATTGTACTTAACATTTTGAACTAATAATTTTTCAATTCCATTTTGAGATCCAATATACTCAACTCCCCATCCTTTTTCTATAAATTTAGGAATCAATACCATATTAATCATTACGTGTCCGGCTGTACCGCCCCCAGTAAAGAGAATCGTTTTATTCATAGCTTATATCCCACCTTTATCATTAAAAGTCTAGCTTTATAGTAATCTTTCAAATGTACATTAACTTACTATGATTTATATAAATCTTTAACTCCAGACCTATGTCTTGCAAAAGATCTTTGATGAGTTCATAAAAATCATTTCCATACTCACTACATTCATACTGAGTAAAGACTTGGATTACAGGCCTAGTTCCTGTATATATTGTTTTGGGGTTTCGATTAACCTTTTCCACATATGCTCGACATGTATTTATCGCCTCATAGATGCGCAAAACGTGTTCTTCTTCATCTTTCCAATCCAGCGTATCAACAATCGAAAGCGATAGCATATTTTGATTATTTATAGTCTCATAACAATTCATATATTTCTTACATCCTTTTATATTTTTCATTAAATGCAGATGTCACTACACTTCGCATACTCAAGTACATCTTTTAATGATTGCTGAAATGGGATTTCTGGAACCCAACCTAACTTTTTTATATCCTCTAATACTAAACTTTCATTTGAGCCGCTCTCACTATTCTCTGTTTCTTTTATAGTAAAATTCAACTGTGTTAATCCTTTATATTGTTCCAATACATCTAATAAAGAGCGTTTTACTCCTGATCCAATATTATATTGTTTTCCATTTATACCATCACGTAATAACACATGATACGCTTTAACTGCATCACGTACATCTAGAAAGTCTCTACTATCTTTCAAACTGTTTACTTCAATAATCGCTTTACTTCTACCCGATTCTATATCTATCATTTTTTTTGCGAGAATTGAACAAACACCATTCGATACTCCTGGACCAATTAAATTTGAGGGCTTTGCAATGATAATATTTGAATCCATTAATCCGCCCCAAGCCTCCGCAATAATGACTTGCATAGTTTTACTTAAACTATATGGATTTGAAACTTTTATGTTTTTCATACTATCTGCTTGCAATGCAGATCCTATAACTAATGTTTTACAATGCGAGGCTTCCTGCTTAATGGCTTCTAATAAATATAAAGTCCCTATTACGTTAATCTCTATATATTCCAGAGAAGCTGTCCAAGACTCATTAACTGAGTTTCTTCCTGCTAAATGCAATACATAGTCTGGTTTTATTTGTTTAATTACCTTCATTACTTCACTCTTATTTGTTAAATCACAAGTAATACCATTTTCGATTTTTTCTCTATGTGAACGATTTTGAAACATAGGAATTACATGAAAGCCCTGCTCTAAAAAATATTGGCAAGCATGACGTCCTGTGAAGCCATTTGCACCAGTTATTAAAAGGCACGCATTTCTTTTCATCGTAAAAACCCTCCTTTTTCTAACATTTGTTTCACCTCATGTTTTGTAAGTAAGTCTTGTTGAGAACTAAAACTCTTCACATCCACAAGCGGATAACTAGCATAATATTCTTGAAGTCCTTCTATAGGAATAGTCGGTAGTACCACAAAATAATTTTGATCAAAACTAATACTTGTTTTACTCTCTACCTCAGATAAAAGCATTTCACTTAATTTTTCACCAGGTCTTATCCCTACCTCTTTTATCTTCACGTTTTCTTTTTTTGAATCTTCAATCAATATTCTTGCTAAATCCGTTATTTTACATGCTGGCATTTTCATAACAAAGATTTCTCCTCCTCTTCCTTCAGATGCTGCTTTAAATAACAATCCAACAGCATCTTCAATGGTTAAGAAAAATCTAGTCATATTTGCATCGGTAATCCCTACTTTTGAAGATTGCTTAATTTGCTTTTTAAAAAGCGGTACCACACTTCCACTCGTTCCTAGAACATTTCCGCCACGAACACAAATGAATTTTGTTTTCTTCGTTTGCACATTCGCATGAACCATTAATTTTTCACCAATTGCTTTTGTCATCCCATACGTATTTGATGGATCCGCCGCTTTATCAGTTGAAACATATATAACTTTCTCAACTTGATTCTGGATAGATGCTTCAATTACATTTTGCGTACCATGTATATTTGTTTTTATAGCTTCATAAGGATAATATTCACATACTGGAACATGCTTTAAAGCTGCAAGATGAAATACATAATGTACACCTTGGCAAGCATATACTAGTTGCTCTTTATCACGAATATCTCCAATAATAAATTTCAATCTCTCTTCATTTATAAACTGTTGCTGCATTTCAAACTGAACCGTTTCATTCCTTGAAAAAACTCTAATTTCTTTCGGTGATTTTTCTAATAGTTGTTTTATAAGTTCGTGTCCCCACGAACCTGTACCACCAGTAATTAAAATTATTTTATTAAGCATTCCTTTTCCTCCTACCATACATTTCAATTCAAATTGTATTTATTAAGGTTATTGAATTATTTTCAATTGATTCAAATCATAATCGTCGTTTGTTACATTTAATTGACAAAATAAAAAAACAGAAACTATTTTTTAATAGTTTCTGTTTTTCATTTCACTTCTTAGCAATTAGATTTTCTTTATACTGTTTGAATGATAACTATATTACTGGTTTAAAAAACACCGCTCATTTATTTCTTATACTCGTAATAAAATAAAGTGAAACTTTAATTAGTGGGGATTTTGTCCATCCCCCACTGATTATTAGTTGAATCAATCGGGCTTTTACGAGCAGCCCCACCCTCACCTAACTTCTTTGCTTTAGCCGACTTTTGAGATGGGAGTCTTACTGCTCGTTAATAGCGAGATAAATGGAATGATTCATAACCAATACCACATTTAAACTCATAGAAAAGGGAGGTAATGGAATGTACCAAAGCAATTCAAACAATACATCTAAAGAATTCTCAAAAGCACTCCCTCTCTCCCTATTCGACGTGAAAAACGAGTTACAACAAAAAAGCGATCTCATCTCTTCTGTTACCATATATAAATTAACGAAAGAAGAGCAACTTATCATCGATAAAATTAAAGCTCAGACAAAAGAACTAAATAAAAATAACGTCACAAGAACACGTGCATACTACCAATTTTACATTCAATATCCAGAAATACATTGGGCACTACTTGGGCATATCGTATCACGTAACGGTGGCTGGAATATGACAGATTTAAAGGGAGATTTATATACGAGGCTTTTATCCGAGAAAGATCAAATTACATTTTTCTCTTTTTTAGAAAGAGGAAATTGGCTCATTTTCCAAGATGTATATCCTCAATTTTTACTATATGAGCAAAGTGTAAAAAAATCAAAAAAGCTATTTCACCTTCTCACTCACTTAAATGTTTCTACATTTATGGAAACAATGTGGAACCATTTTTGGAAAACAGGTAACAAAAAAACATTAGCGATCGCAACTATTGTTAATGAACAAAACTACTTAGAAAAAAGAGTTATTCAAAATGCACACTTTAAAAAGACTGTATTAAATAGTATTGGATTTAAACTCTTTGATTTTTTTCAGTTTAATCATATCCTTTTCCCATTTTACGAAAATGATAAAAAGCAAAAAGTATTACTATTTGGTGATACAATGAAACATTTCACTTCTTTGCATGAACGAATTTCACTTGGAAAACGGTTGTATTCATTGTTATTTCGGGATACACATATTTTATCTCAAATAATAAACTGGGTCCATCACCATCCACATACAGGCTCAAGAAAAGATTACTGGCCTCATTTATTTTCTAGTGTAAATGAATCTTTTTCGCGTGAGTTTTATAAACGCCGAATAAAGAAATGCCAGCTACGTAGTGACGCGTATCGTATATACAGCCCTGCACTCATCTATGCATGGCGGGATATGAAACATGAAGAAGTTGAAAATGAAGATTGGTTTAACGATTGGCAAGTTGTAAATTATTTAGTTGATAAGGAGGAAAATATAAATGGACAAATTACAGAAGACTACTGCAAAACACTCGAAAAAATTGAACTCGCAATTCTCGCAAAGAAAAATGTCCTCCTTCGAGAAGAAGAATGATTTTTTAGCATTATTAGTTACAGTCTTACTTTCTTCTATTATTGGAACTTGCTTAGATGCTTTCTTTGTGCATACACAAATATATTCCTTTCCAGTTAGACCTTTCTCATCTATATTTTCAGTTAACATAGGCTTTACGTTGTTTGTGCTACCAATTTTAACAATCATTTTCATACAAATTTCAAAAACATTATCTGCAGTTTCTAGAACTCTATTTATTATTTTAATAGGGCTTTGTGCTAGTATTTTTGAACAAGTTGCTGAGAGGTTAGGTTTATTTGTACATAACGGGAATTGGCATCATACTTATTCTTTATTTGGATATATCATTTTCTTTTCTCTTATTTGGAAATTATATACTTGGATGCAAAAATAAAGAGACCGTTATAATAACGGTCTCTCCTTAAGCATAATCTTCAGTTACTGCTACTGAACGACTTTGAAGGCTTTTTGATCGCAAACGATATGCAACTACTTTCTTCTTATATTGCTTTACTACATCAACGTGTTCCTCGTAGCTATATATAGAAAATCTAATCTCTCTTTTTCCTTTCTTCGTCTCCATGACTATCGGTGTACCATTCCCTTGCGGCGGAAAATAATGTTTATCTAAAAATAAAGCCTCGTTAAATTCATGAATAACTTGAAGTTTCATTTCTCCTTCTATACTTTCCCCATCTACCGTTACAGTAGTATTTTCCTCATCAAGTTTTTGGTGTAACTCAAATCTACTAATAATTGATTCTACAACAGAAGTTGGCATACTAGAAACTAGTACTTTAAGAGCACCAAAAATAATTAGTGTAACTATAAACCATGTTGTCATTTTAATCATCTCCATTACGCTCTAAAATGAGTAGTGTTATGCTCCTTATTACGATTCATTAATTTTCAAAATAAAAATTTCACTCCATAAGGTACTAATATACTAATAAGTATCCCTGTTACAATCATCGTTACCGAACCGATAGTTGCCTCTTTCTCTCCTTCTTTCACTAGACGGCTCACACCAATAATATGTGATGCACAGCCCATCCCCACTCCTTTTCCAATCGTACTTGTTATTCGGAAAAACTTAAGTACTGTCGGTCCGATAATAGCACCTGTTATTCCTGCAACAACTACAAAACTAGAAGTCATAGATGGAATCCCACCAATTTGATCCGCTAATGAAATGGCAATAGGCATTGTCGCTAATTGTGGTAAAGTTGTTAATATAAGTTCCTTATCTATATTTAAAATTCCACCAATCACTATATTCATACTCGTTAAAGCCACTATACCTATCACTACGCCGATTAGTATCGCTAAAAAGTTTTTCATAAGTATCTTTCGCTCTTTAAATAGAGGTATGGCTAACGCTACAATTGCAGGACTCAAAAAACCTGAAAGAATGTCTCCCCCATTTTCCTTATACTCATGATGAGAAATACCAAATATCAAAAATAAGCAAATCATAATTGCTGTAACTGTTAATACCGGTAACGTAAATGGAAACGTAAATTTTTTATATAACTTTGTCGCCAATAAATAAATTACTACAGTAATAATAATTAAGACCATTTGAATCGTGCACCTTGTCGATTTTATTTTTTTGATGTTACTAATAATTGACTTACATACCCTGAAACAATCAATGTTACTACCGTACTTGCAATTACTAAAAGGAATATAACACTCCCCTTACTTAAAAGAAAAGATCCATATTCCATTAATCCTGTTGTGGAAGGAATTAGAAATAACGGTAAAAATACTATTAACTTTTCTGCCCCTACCTCAAACCACTTTAATGGAAAAATACGAGTAGAAAGGAGTAGAAACAATATTAACATCCCTATTAAACTTCCTGGCATCGACAGATGGAATACTCCTTGAATCCACGTACCAGCTAAGCTAAACACATATAGCACGCCTACTTGAAGTAAAAGCGTCACGTACTTCATTTCTTTCCCTCATTTCCATATTACGCTTCGCTATTATGAAATCTCATTTAATGTTTCCGCAAACCTTGTAACTCCAAGCTGAATTTGTTCTACATTCGCTCTGCCAAAAGTAAATCGGATATATTCACTTTTCGAACCTAGGACGCTTCCTGGGACAAATGCTACACCATTTTGTATAGATTCACCTAGTAAATGATATTCATCAAACGTTCCTTGCACTTTGCACCATAAATGTATTCCGCCCTCAGGAACAAAAAATTCAATCTGATCCCCTAATATTTCTTCAAGCTTTCTAATTAACTCATCTCTTCTTTGTTTCAGTTGTCCACGGAGCATCGTAATATGCGTATGAAAATCCTCAGATTCTAAAAATTGGTTCGCTACCCACTGTGTAAATACACTATGACCGAAATCAACTTGCTGCTTCGCATCTGCCAATCTCTCAATTACGCGCGTGGGGCCAATTACCCAACCAATACGTAATCCTGATGCAACAATTTTTGATAATGAGCTCACATAAAGAACATTCCCATTTTGATCCATTGATTTCAATGTTGGATTCACTTCTCCATTAAAAGAAGTCAAACTATACGGATCATCTTCTACAATCGGTATACCAAATTCAGAAGATAGTTCTAAAACCTTTTTACGTCTTGCCAATGAAAGTACCGTTCCAGTTGGATTTTGATAATCCGGATTTAAAAACACCATACGAATGCGATGCTTTTTGTGCAAATCGATTAAGTCATCTGGATTCATACCATGCTGATCAACTGGTAAACGGAATATTTTTAAACCTGCTGATTTAAACATCGGAAGTGAATAACAATAGGAGGGATCCTCAATTGCAATCGCATCTCCAGGCTTTAACAAACATTGAACGATAAGATTAAGTGCTTGCTGAGCTCCAGATGTAATAAGAATAGAGCTTGAATCTGCTTCTATTTGTTTATATTGCTCGACATGTGCCGCAATGGTTTTTCGCAACATTTCATTTCCAAGCGGATGGTCATAACCGAGATTTCCCATAAATGTTTTCTCCGACAAAATTGTTCGAAATCTATCACTCGGAATTAAATCTGATGACAATTCACCACTCGCTAAATTGATTAAATCATCTTTTTGTGTTTCCGTTCGAATTTGTTGAACAAGTGGTACATTAGGTAAGAACGATCCATCCTCAACGTACCTACCCCAGTTCGGTATTCGTTTATGTGACACACCCCATATATCTGTATTCACGCGGGTGCCACTTCCTTTTTGCCGGTCTACTACCCCAAGTGATTTTAATTCCTCATAAGCAGCTACGACCGTACTCCGGTTCACTTGTAACTTCTGTGCTAGCATACGCTCGGAAGGTAATTTTCTATCAGAAGGGAATTCACCGGTAGAAATGCCTCTTTCAATGTAATCAGCAATTTGTTTATAAACTGGTATCTTATCTTCACGATTCGGTTGCCATTCCATTTAGTTCCCTCCTCTCCAAGCTGGTGTCCTGAACTCATTAATAACAGTATTCACTGCAAAAATGGTATTAATCAAGCGCATGATTTAAAAATGCCTCTACCGTCACATTAAAGCTAGTAGGCTGTTCTAAATAAGGCAAGTGCCCACTATTTTTCAACTCAACGAAAGTCACGTTTCTCAAGTGTTTTTCAAATTCTCTCACATACTTTTCCGGAACAAAATAATCATTCTCTCCTCGTATTATTAATGCAGGACATGCAATGTTAGAGAGGTATGGTCTTTGATCGTAATCAACTAATTCAGCGAATAGCCTTTGAATATGCGTCGGATGAATCGTTTGTAGGGATTGATGAAATCCTCGGACAATTGCATCATTATCTTCTACTCCCATTGCTCTCAATAACGTATCAGCCCAAGTTTTCCCTTTATCCTGCAACCTAAGTAAATCATATACTTCAAGTCGTTCTTTACGATCTGCTGGTTCTAAATAGGGAAATGCATTTACAACAATTAAGCTAGAAACAAAACGTGGATATTGAATAGCAAAATCGATACCCACTCTAGCTCCTTTTGAAAGACCACAAATTGTTACTGATTTTAGCTTTAAATGATTACATAACTCATATAAAACATTTGAATATTCTTTAAAACTAATTTCCATCCCTTCGGATTTCCCATGCCCAGGTAAATCGAGTGAGATTACGGTCCATTTCTTATTGAAGTACTTTCTTTGATATAACCAATTATTCGAATTTCCTCCAAGACCGTGTAAAAACAATATGACAAGCCCCGATCCTTCTATATTGTAGAAAACCTTTCGATTCTTATATTCAAAATACATATTCATCACCTTCAGATGTAGCATCACATGTTCTTATCTTTAAATGGATATATCCAAAACGGCTCTCTCTCTAACCACTCAACTGTTTCTGGAACACCATCTTCATACTCTCTTTTCAGTTCCGTTACCTTAGTCACAAATTGTGATGCATGTGCTTGCAATGCCTCGAGCTTTTTTGGAACATATTCTTTTACTTCATTTTTAAAACTTGGAGGTCCTATTTCTGCTTCATGATTATTTGAAAAAGCTACAGCATAAAAGGCCGGTCGTTTACTTTCCGAAATATTAGCTAAGGCCTCTACTACTGCTTCCCCTGTTGCATCGTGATCTGGATGAACTGCATACCCAGGATAGAAAGAAATAACTACAGAAGGATTCAATTCTTCAATACAGTTTTGAATCAGACTTCTTAATTTTCCAGGCTCTTCAAATTCAAGAGTTTTATCACGATATCCTATCATACGTAAATCTTCAATCCCTAAAATATTTGTAGCTCGCTTTAGTTCTTTCTCTCTAATAGCATATAAAGACTCACGTGTTGCAAAAGGTGGATTCCCCATTGCTCTACCCATTTCACCAAGTGTTAAGCAAACATAAGTAAGAGGGACTTTCTGCTCAGTATAAGCCAAAATTGTGCCAGCCACGCAATAAGACTCATCATCTGGATGTGGGAAAACAACTAAAACGTGGCGTTCATTTTCCATCAATATATTAACTCCTTTATCATATACACATTCTATAAAATAACGACCGCATACCAAGTAACTCCTACGAGAAGCACTAAAAGAAGAATGATATAAATAGCAGATAAGTTTTTTACATTCCTCTTTGTAGACTTACCGTAATTCTCCTCCACATTTCGTGCGACTAGCACGGTCCCAAACAGTGATACAACTACAATAATAACAACTAGTGAAATCGCAAAACTCATTGTCTTTTCACCTCTCTAAGGCAAGTCTATTTAAACAAAGAAGATACATATAAAATGTCCCTCTTAAGGTATCAATAAAATACTACCTTTCTTCTCTTATCATAATAGAAGTTTGCGAAAAACGGACCAACCACTTTTAGGTTTTTTTGCTCATCCACTTTAAAATAAAAAACAACTGATTTCCTAGAATCAGTTGCTTTTTTACGAGGCTAATTATATTCATTTTCACTTAAAATTAATCCGATTTAAAAGTTTGGCCTTTTCATAATGAAACATCGATTGAGATAACTCAAAAATGGTTCCATTTACAAGATGAACTGTATTTTCAATAAGAAGTGCCGGATCACCTTCATTTAGTTCTAAAAGCTGTGCATTTTCTTTATTTATTTTTTCACAACTAATAACTTTATCGGCAAAGCCAATATTTAATCGTAAATCCTCAATGAAATAACTATATACAGAACTTAATGCTATTTCTTCATTCAAATAAGGAATGATATCTTTTTTGAAATAACTTACTTCAATAGAGAATGGTTTCCCATCTACAATTCTTACGCGCTTCAAGAAATATAACCTAGTTCCAATCTCGCATTGCATCCGTTCTACTATCTCTTCATTTGCCTCTATTACTTCAATCTCTAGCACTTTCGTTTCAATATTTTGTGAAACGAGATTTTTCGTTAATCCACGTAAACTTCCTAAATTAATGTAATCTGTTACAGAAGTTTCACGTAAAAACATACCACTACCTTGCACTTGAAAAATATAACCTCTATTCACAAGTTGACTAATTACTTTACGTATCGTATTACGGCTTACTTCAAATCGATTCATCAACGCTTCTTCTGTAGGTAATTTTTTCGTTTCATTAAAAAGCCCATCTCGAATATTTTGCTCTAACACATCTGCAATTTGTTTATACTTTGCACTCATACATTTTCTCCTAAAATACTCTTTTATCTATTATAACTCTTCTCCTCTCGTTTCGATCACATGTTTATACCAATGAAACGAAAGTTTCTTCTTACGTTTTAAGTTATCATTATGATCGACAAAAATAAAGCCATATTGCTTTTTATATCCATTTAACCAACTTAACAAATCAATAACTGACCATGCATAATAACCTTTTAAATTAATTCCCTCTTGAATTGCACGCTTCATTACTTTTAAATGCTCTTCAATAAATTTAATTCGCGGAACATCTACAATTTCTCCGTCAATGATTGGATCTTCATCACCAAGTCCATTTTCCGTTACATACATCTTTATGTCACCGTAACGAGCTTTCAACATATGCAATCCATCTAAGAAACCTTCGGGAGATATTTCCCAACCCCATTTGGTATATGTTTTATCATCCATTTTTACTGTTCGATAAAAACCATCAAAAGAAGGATTACCTGGAGCAAGTGTTGAGTTTTCTCGAGAATGCTCCTCGCTCTTTATATCCATATCATATCTTTCTACTCGTATTGGCTGATAATAATTCAAGCCGATAAAATCATTTTTTTCGGCATTTTGTTTAATGATTTCTAATTCTTCAACCGTCCAATTAGGAGTCCACCCATTTTCCTTTAATTGTTGTACAACATAAGACGGATACTCACCTTTTAAAACTGGATCGTAGTACCAATACGTTTCATATTCATTCGCATGATTTGCTGCTAGTATATTTTCTTTTTGATCATCCACACTATAAGCAGGTAAGAAAACATGTGTAATCCCTATCTCCCCATACTGTTTCAGCTGCTTGTACACCGCAACTGTTTTCGCATGCGCATAAAATACATAATGAGTCGCTTGAAAATACTTCGGAACATCATTTTGTATTCCTGGTGGATGTGCACCTTTTAAATAGCCTAATCCACAAAACATTACTGTTTCATTAAAAGTAATCCAATGTTTCACTCTATCACCAAATGCCTTAAAGCAAATTTCTGCATACTTTACAAAAGCCTCTGCTGTTCGTTTATTCGTCCACCCACCATCTTTTTCTAACGGTAATGGTAGATCCCAATGATATAAAGTGGCAAACGGTACAATCCCGTACTTTAAACATTCATCAATTAAATTGTTATAAAATTCAATTCCTTTTTCATTTACCTCTCCATCTCCAGTCGGCAATATTCTCGCCCAAGAAATCGAAAAACGATACGATTCCAATCCCATCTCAGCCATTAAACGAACATCTTCCTTATATCGATGATAATGATCAACCGCTACATCACCATTTGTTCCATCGTATGTTTTGCCAGGAATTTTTGAAAACTCATCCCAATTCGTAACACCTTTTCCATCCTCATTCCATGCACCTTCTACTTGATAAGAAGCTGAAGCAGCTCCGAATAAAAAATCATGTGGAAACTTCATAATATATACCTCCGTTTCATTACAATAAATCAAATTCATTACTACATATAAAATTTATAGGTACAAATTTTATATGTAGTAATTATAGCTTAAGTTTCGATTTTTTTCTATCATGAACGTACGATATGTAAAGCTATATTTGATGTTAATTTTTAGAAAACAAAAAAGAAGCGATGTATTTCATCGCTTCTTACTATGACAATCTTTACTCTTTTACAAGTGACTTATTCGCTCTTATAACTTCTTCATAAAGTATTGGGGACCATTTTTCATTTATATAATCTTGAATTACCCAGCCCACTCTCGTAGGATTCTTTTGCTTCATATAGTTTGCAATTTCAGGATTTATGTAGGACGCATAATAATATGGACTATTCCATGCTGTACCACCAGAAGACAAGCTTGTAAAATTAATATATAGATGATTACAATCTTCACTGTTGTTAATCGTTTCATTTATCGTATCTTTAATAGATTTTACTTTCTCATCATAACTCACTTTATATTTATCTTGTACTGTTACATTTACATTTTGATTTACAGTTGTCGTAAACGTCTCATTATCTGGCCAATAAAAATTATTATATCCTCCAGATTCATTACTACCACTGTATCTTTTTAGTAGCACAATTTTTCCTCGAGCATCTCCAAGTCTTATATTCCCTTCTGTTTTTAAAAAGATAGGATCAGGAAAATATTTTTTTTCAAACGTACTACTAAATGAATCTTCTGCCCCTTTCATATCCTCATACTCTTTTTTTAAAGACATAATAATCGTTTCACTTGGATTATCTTTTAAAAATTGTTTCGCTTCATTTATAAATTCATGCAATGTTACATAAAGATATAATGGCCCATGATGAAGAACTATCGTATTATCATCTGTTAAACGCCCTCTAATATCAAAAATTCTAGCTCCGTGATCCATTTGGTAACGAAAATTATATTCTTGCGTCATTCCCCATACTTGCTTTATCGGATTTTGCAACTTGAACGTTCCACTATCATGTGTTCCTGGAATTGAAATTCGTGCTAACGGTACGTTATCGGGTATAGGTTGCATCCATTTTGACCAGTTTTCAAGCCCATTACCAGCGCTAGCAGCAACTGCTTGCTTATCATTGAAAGCAAATACAAATGTGCTAAGTATAGTACTACATATGAATAATTTCAAAATAAACTTCTTATTACTCATTTTTATTCCTCTCTTTTTCTGTTTTATATCACACTTATTGAATATAACATAAGCTACTTAATAAATAACATTTCATAAATATGGAATATTGCATATAAGTAAAATTTAAAAACATCCACATATTCTCATCTCAATGCATTAAAAAAATTTAATATCCCTTTTCACTAGATAAATTATAGTAAGCAACAACTCGAACTTCAATGGGCTTTCATATGCAATATTTCATATTTGGGTCCTACATGATATAAATAAAAAACTCATGATGATTATTTATTCCATACGTGCTAATATACTTATATTAAAATATAAATACGTACCTTATATACTCTGAACTACATTATTCAACAGCTAAAACTTAATTTTTTATTAGGAGGATTTACAATGAAATTATTAAAAATAAAACATATAATTCCTTTATCTGCAGTAGCACTTACATTCGTATGTAATCAAAGTACAGCTGAAGCTTCCACCATACATACAGTAAAAAAGAATGATACACTTTGGGGCATCAGTAAGCAATATGGCGTTTCCATACAGGCCATTAAACAAGCGAATAATAAAGGAAACGATCAAGCTTTTATTGGAGAACAGTTACATATTCCAGAATCTATGAAATCAAATGAGGTTACAGTTCATCAAAACGAAAAAACTACGAACACTTCTGGACAAATTATTTACCAAGTACAACCGGGAGATTCATTAGAAACGATAGCAAAGCGCTACAACGTAACCGTTCAATCTATAAAACAAATTAACAACACAGCCGGTAACAAGCTTTATACAGGACAACATTTGAAAATTAATTCCAGTATTTCCGAAAAAGAAAAAGACTTAATGGCACGCTTAGTTACCGCGGAGGCAGGTGGCGAATCATATAAAGGAAAAGTAGCTGTAGCAAAAGTTATCCTAAATCGAGTAAATGCAAAAGGATTTCCAAATACAATAACAGGTGTTATTTATGAACCTATTAAACGCGGATATGCATTTACTCCTGTTACCGATGGTAGAATTAATCAGCCTGCAAGCGCAGAAGCAAAAATGGCAGTAGAAGAGGCTATCTCTACAAATGGAATACATTCTGATTGGCTTTATTTTTATAATCCAAAAACTTCAACAAACAAATGGATTACGACACGTCAAACAGTAGCGGTAATCGGTAACCACGTCTTCGCTAAATAAAACTATAATTCTCTTCAAATTTATGCACTTAACAACTATTTCAAATGATTAGCAGACCTCTTTACTTAAAAGGTCTGTTTTTTTATATGTAAGATTTTATTAATCATATGACATAGTGATCATTTAAAACTATTTCTTCTTTCAAATAAAAACATTTGTATTTACTCCACCACTCGGAGAAATTAAAATCGCATCAAGTTCAAAAACTCCCTCTTTATTAATAAAAGCTATTTCTTAACTTCATAAAAGTGTTATACACTAAGAAAATAAAAAACAAACTATTCGTTAGCAGGTGAAAGAATATGTATGATGTTACAATTATCGGAGCTGGAGTGAGTAGCATTTTTATGGCTTATTCACTAGCTAAAAGTAATAAAAAGGTTTTAATTCTTGATAAAGGTAAAGCGCTAGAAGATCGCCATTGTCCTTTAGACCAAGGAAAAGTGTGTAATTGTACTACATGTGATAAATATTTCGGGTTTGGTGGTTTAGGAAAATCTGAAGGGAAATTTAATTATACAAACGGATTTGGCGGAGAACTTGAGCAAAAAGTCGGTAAAGAAGGCTTTTTACAACTTATGGCTGAAGTAGATGAGATTCTATGTCAGTTCGGAGGAAATTCTGTTTCAAAATATTCTACAGAAAATCCAACTCTTAATAAGAGAGCTGAAACGTGTGGTTTACAAATGCTCACAACAGAAGTAAGGCATCTTGGCACTACACTTTCAAGTAATATTTTTCAGCAGCTCTACGAATTTTTACTTACGAAAATAAATATCCGATTTCATATAGATGTACAACATGTCGTTAAGCAGCAAGACCATTTTAAAATATCTACAAATCAAGGAACTGTCCATTCTAAGCAATTAGTATTTGCAACTGGGCGTTCTGGAACGGATTGGTTAAAAGAAATGTGCTCTTCCCTTGAAATTGCACAGGAACAAACCCGTATAGATTTAGGTATTAGGGTAGAGATGAAAGAACATCAATTACGTTCTATATTAAAAGATACATTTGAGACGAAACTTTCTTATCAGCATGAACATTTCACGGCTACTACTTACTGTATGAATCCAAAAGGACGCATTATTCGAAAGTACGAAGAAGGTTTAGTTATGCCTGACGGTCAAAATTTCCGAGAGCAAGAAACTGGCACTTCTAACTTAAATTTCACTTTATTTATCCCGCGCTATTTTCCAACTCTCAAAGAAGCAAATGTATACGCAAGTTCAATTATTAAAAACATTAACCAAGGACGAGATCGGATTGTTATACAGCGTTTAGAGGACTTAATAAAGAAACAACCTACAGCGGAGAACAACATGAAACATAATCGTATACAGCCTACACTACACGGAGATTATGGAGACTTGAATAAAGAAATTCCTTCACTATATATTGAAGGACTCAAAAAATTTTTATTACGTTTAGAACAATTTATCCAAGAACCTATCGATCAAGATACTTTATTATATGGAATTGATGGCAAGTTCTACGCTCCTACAATAAAAATCAATAACCATTTTGAAACAAGTATGAATGGGCTATTTTTAATTGGAGATTGTTCAGGCGTCACTCATTCATTATCTCAAGCAGCTGCAAGTGGCCTGTATGTTGGAAAATATTTATCAGGTATTTAAACTTTTTAATTAAGATGCCAGTCAAATGTTTTAAGTTTCACCAACACTTTACTTATCTAATAATAGCTTTAACGAAATTATTATCCCTCCCCCGCTGATGATTAAGCCACAAAGAATCAGGATTTTACGGGATATATTGAAAACACATGAAAAACTACATTCTATATAGAATGTAGTTTTCTACTAATTAATATAACCGTTTTCTTCAAGTTGACTTTTCTGGAATTTCAAACTTATTGAATGTCAATGGTTTAAAAACCATCTATTCATTTTCACTTTCATTTGTTCGATATTTTGTAACATCGCCGTAGTGTTTAATATGTTAGGATGTCTATAAGTATTTTTTACTACGACTATGACTTTTTCTGCTCTGTTTCAAAAAAATTAGATGTATGTTACTTCGCTTTAAAATTCTCCATTGTATGTATATGAATACTTCAAATTATTACCTTTAGAAAAATATAATCTAAATGGTTCACCACACTCTAATAGTTATAAAAACATAATATATAACCTTAGTTAAATAAACTCTATAAAGAAGGTGTAAAAATGAAGAATAAAATAAATTTACAAATGCAAAATATAAGCTTTGTTTTAATAATTGCTTTAGCAGTATGGTTAAAAACATATCTTATTACGCGATTCAGTTTTGATTTGAAAATTGAGTCTTCCACACAAGAACTTATTTTGTTTATTAGCCCTCTAGCTGCATCATTAGCATTTGTTGGATTAGCATTATTTGCAACTGGTGAAAAGCGAAATTATATAGCGCTATGTATTAATTTCTTATTAACTATAGTTCTCGTTGGAAATGTAATGTTCTATGATTTTTATAGCGATTTTGTTACGTTACCAGTGCTTGGACAAACATCTAACTTTACACAGTTAGGCGGCAGTATTAAAGAAATATTAAACTACAAAATTATACTCGCATTCGTAGACATTATTTTCTTCTTTATTTTGTTAAAGAAGAAATCGATAGTCTTTAAAACAGGACGTGTAACTCATTCTGCACGCTTGTTATATTTTCTCTTAACGATTGGTGTATTTTTTGCAAATCTACAGCTTGCAGAAAAAGAACGACCTGAATTATTAACGAGATCCTTCGACCGCGTAATGCTTGTGAAAAATTTAGGACTATACACTCATCAAGTATATGATTTAACACTACAAGTAAAAGCTGGATCCCAAAAGGCACTTGCAGATAGTAGTAAATTACAAGAAACTGAAAACTACGTAAAGGCAAACCATAGCGAGCCGAATCCTAACATGTTTGGTGCAGCTAAAGGAAAAAACGTAATTGTCGTTACTCTTGAATCCTTGCAAACCTTTTTAATAGGTGCATCCGTCAATGGTCAAGAAGTTACACCGTTCTTGAATGAATTCATAAATGAAAGCTATTACTTTGATAACTTTTTCCACCAAACTGGTCAAGGAAAAACATCAGATTCTGAATTTCTAATAGATACATCGTTGTATCCATTAAATCGAGGAGCTGTATTCTTCACGCACGGTAACAACGATTATACTGCGACTCCAGAAATTTTACGTCAGCAAGGTTATTTCACTTCTGTATTCCATGCGAATAACGCAACATTTTGGAATCGTAACATTATGTACTCTGCTCTCGGTTATGATCGTTACTATAATGAACTTGATTACAAAATTACACCCGAAACAAATTTAAATTGGGGATTAAAAGATATCGAATACTTTGATCAATCCGTAGATATATTAAAAACTGTTGATCAACCATTTTACGCTCGTTTCCTTACTTTAACAAACCATTATCCATTTACGTATGATGAAGATACAAAATTCATTGAACCATACAACTCTGGTAATGGCGTATTTGATCGCTACATCGTAACAGCACGTTACTTAGACGAATCAATTAAAAAATTTATTGAGCGTTTAAAAGCCGAGGGAATGTATGATGATTCTGTTATTGTATTATACGGTGATCATTACGGCATTTCTGAAAAACATAATCGCGCAATGGCACAGTTTTTAGAAAAAGATCAAATAACAGAATTTGATACTTTAAATTTACAACGCACACCTTTATATATTCATATCCCTGGCCAAACAGAAGGTCAAACTATCTCAAAGCCTACGGGACAAATCGATATGAAACCTACTATTCTAAATTTATTAGGGATTGATACTACTAACGATATCCGTTTTGGCCATGATATGTTTTCAGATGAATATACCGGTTTTGTTGTTTTACGTGATGGTAGCTTTATTACAGACAAGTATGCATATACAAATCATACTTTTTATAATCGAGAAACAGGTGAGGTTGTAGATTTACCAAAAAAAGAAGCTCAAGAAATGATTAACCGTGCACAAAATGAATTACGAATGTCTGACAAAATTATTGAAGGCGATTTATTACGTTTCTCAGAAAGTAATAAAATTAAAACTGGAGAAGTAAAAACTAAAATTAAAGAAACTGAAAAGTAATCTATATAAAGAAAGGGAGCAACTCATTACGGTTGCTCCCTTTTCCCCTCTTATAACACATGATGCAATTTTATATAAAAAACTTGATATATTTTACTTTTATTCTACGCTTGTTTCTAAAGTTAAATCTGTATAGGCATTATCCTCACCTATATTTAAGATTACTTCACATTGACGTAATCTCAATTCAAAGAGCGTTATAGGATCATGATAAACTTCAGGGTTTGATTTCATTTTATGCAGTTTATCTTGTTTTTCTTTTATTTCTAAATGAGTGTTTTTTACAGCTTGTTCCAACGAGCCAAATGGATTTCTAAAGAACATATTAATATCCCGCTCTTGTGTGTTTTCAAATAGCTCAAACTGCAAGAAAAATTTCTTCATAATAGAAGCCGTTACATCGGTATAATCTTCATTTTCTAAATACTGTTTGTATTTGTTATATAGCATAGCTTTATTTTTAGGAAGAACTCCAAATAATTTACCGGCACTTTTCAGTAAAAATTGTGCTGGCGTAAATCGGCGTAAAATATTTACTTCTTCCATTTGTATTCTAGTTGTCATTCTATCAGTATCTCTGCGCCAGTCATCAATTACTTTAAAGTCACATTCTAACTGTATTCGATTTTCTCCAAATAAAGAATTAAGTCCTTCACTGGTTTCTGCTAAGTACAATTGACTTTGAAGGAGCTCGTTATTAGAAGTCGCAATCCAATTTTGCATAGAGCGAGCAAGATTAGGTAATACAGTTTGTTCTAGATATTGTTGCACCCTTTCATTCATCGCTGTATTTAGTTCAATATCAATGTGCCCAAAATCACTTTCTTCACTAATTAAATCGGAACAACTCTGCAATAATTTCGGAATATGTTCTGTAAGATCATTAGTAATTTCGTTTTTCATTGTACGATATGTTTCTGTAATTAAATGAATTTTTTCCTTCTCAAAAGCAGTAAGGTTATTAATACAAGCATTTAGTTTAACTAACATATCTTCATTCCAATTAATAGAATCCACTAGATTATTTTCCCTCTCGACGCGTTTATCCAAAAGATATGTAATTGTTTTTCGAATGAAAAACAATAGCTTTTCAGTACGTTCTGCATCGATATTTTTATGGTTAAAGTTAAAATGAATAAACTCAGTTAAATCGTTTAGTTGTTTACTATTTGTATATAACGAAGAATAAGGGAAAACTCTTGCATTAGGGAAATATGTATTTATTCTCACTTGCGTATCTTGTATAACTCTTTTTGCTTCTGCTTCATTGTAAATGTTATCGATTTTATTTAATAAGAAATGAACTTGTAGATTTGGTGTATGTTCTTGGATACTTAATAGAATGTCACGTTCTTTGTCAGTAAAAGGTGAATCCGTATTCAATACGAATAATAATTCATCTACAGAGTTTAAATATTCAAACACCTCATCTCTTGCGTCATTGTTCCTATTAAAGCTAGGTGTAACAACGAATGTAAGTTTATTTTTACTTAAAAACCTGCATGGTAATTTAAATTCAACACACGCTCTATCTCTATATGTTTGACGATGCACTGCCATCATGTTATGGAAATCAGAGAAATTCTCAGTTGTTGTAATTTCCGAATCTGTTATAGCGTTAATTTCTGTATAAGCGTCATTTTTAAAAACAACTACATTTGAGATTGAGTTTTCTAATATATTTTCTCCTAAAATAGAGTTAATAAATGAAGCTTTTCCGTTCCCTGAAGTTCCAGTTACTAATAGGCGATTTGTTCTTAAATCTGCAAGCTCACCAACTAACCAGCTAAATCGGTTACCCATTTCTAAATCATGTTCTTGTGCCCAGTGTGTAATAGATTCAAAAAGATGTAAACTATACTCTAAGCCATTCACATGATTAATAGAATATGACAGTAGGTCTTCTGCATCTTTTATATCCGCTGAATCTATTTTAGAAGGAAAAATCTCATCCCATGCCAATACTGCTGCAGATGGAAATACAGCATGAGATGGATTGACTACCTTTAACCAATTTGTTAACAGGTTTGGAATGATATCGTGTAATTGTCTAAGCATATATTGACCTTGAATTAATTCAAAGTATGTTTCTTCGTAAAGAGAAGAAATTTCGTCCCATATATCGGACGAATGTATTTCGATATGTATGAAAAATTCATTTATTGTGTTGAGCCATAATAAGTAATTTTGTTCATCTTTATAGCTGTGCCAAAGTGATGAAACAATTTGCGTAAATTGTACTTGATCTACATTATTTAATGTAACTAATACTTTATAAAAATAGTCTGGTGAAATATTTTTAGTAAATCCTTTATCGATATATTCTTTTAGAACCTCAAACCACGGATAAGATTCTGTTCGAATTAACTCGTTCACAGCAAGATCTACTGCACTATCAAAATCTTGCTGTTCTTCATAAAAGGAACGTGCAATTGTTGTGACGTTTGGATAATCGGGATTTAAAGAAACTGCTTCTTTAATAGCAGCGAAAGCTGAATCAAAATTATTTTGCTCGATGTAAAGAGACAGTAATTGCAGTACAATTTCGGTCATCAGTATTTTGTTATCAGTATTAATAGAAGTATACACGTTTTCAGCAACTGATAATTGGTTAAGTTCGAAGTAAGCATCCGCAATATTTTTTTGTGCCCATGGCGCTAATTCATTACTAACTTTCTCCCATTTAAAAATAGCTGCTTCAAAATCTTGATGGTGATAATAAAATTCACCTTGTGCAAAACGAATATAAGATCCATCAGAAATCTTATTTTTTTCTTCGTTTACATAAGCTTCTCCAAGTACTTGAAGAGGTGGGTGTGTTTCATTCTCCATTAGGAATGTTTCATAATACATCTTTTTTATTAATTGTTTTTCTAATCTCATCTTTTCCCCCACTATATCTCGAAAATACATTTTTTGAGATATGTCAATACTTTTTGTATGTATGCTTTTTATCTTAACAAAGAATTCCTTTTGAAAAATTTCATTTTCCTTTCATTTTTCAAGTAAGATTGAATTTTTATGAGAAAAGTTTCAGTTTTTTTTCAATTCCCTTTCAGTTGTGAAACAACATTAAATGTTCCTAATAACCTAATAATACTATAATATTCCACATTATATTATCAGGAAAACTATATATATATTACATTATAAAAACAATCTATAACGAATATATATGCATTGTTTGTTTCACTGATAAATAAAAGAACTCATCACATAATGGTTATTAGATAGACCAATATGCTACGTCCCCTCAGAATTTCGAACACACCACGATAACTTAAACAACAATAATAGTGAACAGCTATCATTACAATATCTTTCTCTAATTGTTTTCCTTAAAAATATTTCAGTAGTTATGTAATTAAATTGTTCTAACCTATATAAATAACTAGTCCAAAAAAATATATATGCATATCATGTTATAGTAAAGAATTTAGGAAATCCTAAAAAGGAGGCATTTTCATGTTTGAAGATAAATCTAAAATAAATTACCCATATGAATTTACTGAAACTACAACAGTCCCTCTAAAGAACCCCATTGATAAAAAATTCAAGAACGGCACAGATACACATAACTTCCCAATTAAAAAGCATTATAAAGAGCAGGTTTTATATACTGAAAAAATTAATAATAATAAAAATAAATAATCGCATAGATCCTTGTAACAATGTGCCAAATAAGAATCTATATTAGACCTTGCATAGTTATGTTTTTAGTAATGTATAAATCTTTCTTATACAACTCATGTACTTTTAAAAAGTGCTGATATACAGCGCTTTTTTATACATAGATAATAGAAGAACAAAAAAGGTATGGATATTTTCCACACCTTTTTTGTTCTTTGCTATTTATAAATGGAGTACGCTCATGTTTGCTTTGCATAATAGCACTTTAATGGGCCTTCTAGAAGAAATAAAAGCTAGTTTAATGAAAAAATAAGTTTCTTAGCCAATGCACCTACCAGCAGAATTTTACTGGTAGGAGTCATTGGATTGAATTTATATAATACCTTGAATATTTTGCGTCTATTTTTTCTTAAGGGGTATTTATTCGGGTTACTTATTAGATTCCTTCCGATTCCTACTTTTTATAGGTCATTATTGCTCCATTATATATATTTGAAAATTTACTAAGCGTTGTTTCAAAGCTACTTAGTTTTCATAAAATATTTTTTGTTTCCGTTGGAACGGATAGGCTTTAATCTCATCTGTATCTAAATTTTCATGAAATAAATGAATGGCTATAATTTGTCTACAATCGTAAGTATGATAATAATATGTTCCGGACTCCATACACATTACGCTTGTATAAATGGTATTATCTAATGCACCTTCTTCTGTTATTACTCCGCCTTTAGGAACCTCGCAATTTGATAAGATATGAAAAAGGGCCGATACTCCCTCTTCTTCACTATCTATACCTTGAATGTTTTGTTTGCCATATGCTGCCCGCACAAACCTTGATGGTGGGGTGAAATCCCCTGGAAGTCCCATTGAACCTGAGCCCTGACCAAAAGCACTTAATGGTACATTACTCCACTCTGTTGGCGCGAATGGCTGCGATTTAAGGCCAATATATTGTCTTAAATTTTGTAAATGCCAATTAAACTCCGGACTATTCGTCATCACTCCTAGTGGGTTGTCATACATTTTTAATCCTTCATTTGTCGGCTCCAGTACAATGCACTCTCCCCATTTATCCGCTAAAATCCAATGTAGTGGTGGTGTAAGTCCTAAATCCGGTAATGGTATATCCAAAAAGGTAAGGCTATCTACAGATTTCTTTAACTCTTTGACAGAATTGAATTGTGTGAGACTCCAAGTCACAAAATCAAATGGAGCCAAATTCGTTTTGTTATTATCTATACTTTTACTATAAGTAGCGAATCCTGGAAAATAGAGTGTTGCACATGTCATACCTGCTTCATTTACTCCGTCCGCCATAATGACCCTTCCTTGATGATTAATCCCCATTCCGACCGTAGCATGTTTCGTATTAATGATTTCACCAGTTATATTATTCCACTGGTAATGTCGAGGAATGATTATTACTTCTTGATTCAAATCTAATGTAAAATCCATCGTTCTTGCAAAAAGGTGCTGACCGTTTTTTGTCTGTAATGTCAAACTAGTACACATAAAGAACACCCCATTTTATGGTTTTATATACACTTTACATAATTCTGATAAATCTGTAAATTAAAAGCCCCTTTCCTTACAAAAAAAATGAGAAAGCACATATAAATTACAAATAGGTTATCTCTAGTTTATAAATGAATTTTTAAAATATAGTTGCAAAAGAATTATATTAAAAAGGAGCGACTTGTTACTATCGCCCCTTTTTATTTCTCTCTATATTTTATTAAAATAACTGTAGAGAACATTGCTATTACATATTTATTTTATTTTCTTTCAACACATATAAATAATACTAGGCACTTTCAAACCGTTTCAAATAACTGGGAACGAACTTTTTCTCTTTGGACATTAACCCTACATAACCCTCTTAAACATCTTCTCCAACTCATAAGTAGAATGATGCACCAGAATCGGTCTTCCATGCGGACATGTATATGGGTTTGTTGTTGTACGAAGTTCTTCCAGTAAAGCGAATATTTGATCATTCGTTAAATATTGATTTGCTTTAATTGAAGCTTTACAGCTCATCATAATCGCTGCTTCTTCGCGTAGTTTTTTTATGTCTACTTTTTTCAGTTTTACGACTTGCTCCATCATCTCATCAATGATTTCTGTTTCTTGTCCTTTCGGGAACCACGTTGGATGCGAACGAACGATAAAGGATTGATGGCCAAACTGCTCTAAAAATAGTCCGACTTTTTTTAATTCTTCTAACTGCTCTTCGACACGTAAAAATTCGGTAAGAGATAAATCGATGCGGTACGGTACAAGTAATTCTTGTACTTCTTGCGTAACTCGTCCCACTTTATCACGGAAATATTCATAATTGATGCGCTCCTGCGCAGCATGCTGATCAATCATATATAGCCCGTTATCATTTTGAGCGAAAATATATGTTCCGTGCATCTGTCCAATTGGATAAAGCGGCGGTAAGTCATTACCGTTCATTTCAATCTCTTCTATCTCCCCGACTTCTTCTTCCAATTCCTCTAATTCAAAATCGTCATCGTTGCTAGTCCATTCCTTTTCCTCCCGAACCGTTTCCGGCTTAGAGGATGGCTGCCAGCTTTGCTCTTCTCTTACGAGTGACTGTGGTGGTTGCCATTCTTGCTTCGGCGGTTGCCACAGTTGTGCTGGTTGTTTTACAGTCGTTGTTTCTTCTTGTTTCTCATCCATTCCTGTTGGTAAAACGATGTTAGGCATAGATGATTCTCTCGGTTTTGTATGCTCAAACTTAAACTGTTCTTGCACACTTTCATCTTTTTCTTTTTTCTTCGTTGTTACACCAGCATCTGGAATGAGTTGTATTTTTTTGAATGCAGCTTGCAATGTTTCTTCGATAAGCTTTAGCAATTCTTGTTCTTTACTAAAGCGTACTTCTAATTTTGCTGGATGTACGTTGACATCAACAAGCATTGGATCCATTTCAATTGATAAGAAGCCGATTGGGTATCTTCCGATTGGCAATAACGTATGATATCCTTGCTGAATTGCTTTCATTAATACAAAATTTCGAACGTAACGGCCATTTACAATCGTTGACATATAGTTACGCGACGCTCTCGTTACTTCTGGTAATGTTACATAACCTTTAATTGTAAAGTCTAGAGACTCAGCTTCAATCGGAATAAGCTTCTTCGCAACTTGAATGCTGTAAATCGATGCAAGTACTTGTCTTACATCACCGTTTCCTGATGTATGAAGCAATTTCTTTTCATTATGAAACAGTTTTAACGATACTTCTGGATGTGACATTGCAATACGATACACGATATCTGTAATGTTCCCAAGCTCTGTATGAATCGTTTTCATATATTTAAGGCGCGCTGGTGTATTAAAAAATAAGTTTTGTACAGTAATATCTGTTCCTTTTCGGCTTGCCGTTTTCTCTTGTTTTATAATGTCTCCACCTTTAATACTAAGGTGTGTACCAGGCGCATCACCTGTGCTCGTAATTAACTCTAATTCACTCACTGAGGCAATACTCGGCAGGGCCTCTCCGCGGAAACCGAGCGTTCTTATACGAAATAAATCATTTTCATCTTTAATTTTACTCGTTGCGTGTCGTTCAAATGCAACGATACAATCTTCTTCAGCAATACCATCTCCATTATCGATGATGCGAATCTTCGATAATCCAGCTTCTTCTAAGTGGATTTCAATAGATGTACTATTCGCATCGATGGAATTTTCCACGAGTTCTTTTACAACTGAGGCAGGGCGCTCTACTACTTCCCCTGCCGCAATTAAGTTAGAGAGTTGATCATCGAGTTTGCGAATTTTCCCCATCTACTTACTCATCCTTTCTTTAACTTTTTCTGTAAACGATACAGTTCATTCATCGCTTCTAAAGGCGTCATATCGAGTAAATCAATCTTTTTAATTTGTGCAAGTACTGCCGTTTCTTTTGCATCTAGAACTGACTTGTCTTGTTTTTTCGAAGACTGTTCTCCACCAAAGAATGATAATTGCGATTCTTCCTCAGTCTCTACTTTCGTCTCTTGTATTTCTGCTGGTTCTTCTTTTACAACAACTGGTTCTGGAGCGACTTCTGGCACTTTCACTTCTACTCGTTTCGGAATAACAATTTCTTCCTGTCCTTCTAGTTGTGCTAACACTTCTTTCGCGCGAGCGATTAAGCTCTCTGGAAGCTCGGCAAGTTGAGCAACGTGAATTCCGTAACTTTTATCAGCCGCTCCATCTTGAATTTTATGAAGGAAAACTACTTTTCCATTCTCTTCAATTGCTGAAACATGTACATTCTTTAGTTGGTCTAAACTTTCTTCTAACACTGTTAATTCATGATAATGTGTAGAGAATAATGTTTTCGCACCAATTTGGTCATGAATATGTTCAATGATTGCTTGCGCAAGTGCCATACCATCATACGTAGATGTACCGCGTCCAATTTCATCGAATAAAATTAAACTTCTCTCTGATGCATTTGCAATTGCATTTTTCGCTTCTAACATTTCAACCATAAATGTACTTTGACCTGAGATTAAATCATCCGCTGCACCAATTCTCGTAAAGATTTGATCGAAGACAGGTAATACTGCTTCTGTCGCTGGTACAAAACAACCAATTTGTGACATAACAGTAACAAGTGCTAATTGTCTCATATACGTACTTTTACCAGACATGTTCGGTCCTGTAATTAAAAAGACATCCATCTTCTCCGGCATAATACAATCATTCGGTACATACAATTTCCCGTTCAATACTTTTTCAACGACAGGATGACGACCATCTTTAATAAAGATTTCGCGCTTATTTGTTAAAACAGGTTTTACAAACTGCTCTTCTTCACTAACTGTCGCAAAGCTTTGCAGTACGTCTAGTTCACTAATTACTTTCGCTAAATGCTGTAATTTCGGAATGAATACTTTGACTTCTTCGCGAAGCGCTGTAAATAAATCGTATTCTAATTGTACAATTTTCTCTTCTGCTTCTAAGATTAATGTTTCTTTTTCTTTTAATTCATCTGTTATGAAACGTTCAGCATTAGCAAGCGTTTGTTTACGCTCATAGCGCCCTTCTGGAAGTGCTCCAAGATTCGCTTTCGTTACTTCAATGTAGTAACCGAAAATACGGTTGTACCCGATTTTTAACGATTTAACTCCTGTAATATCACGCTCTCGTTTTTCAAGCTCAGCGATCCACGTTTTCCCGTTTTTACTAACGTAACGATATTGATCAAGCTTGTCATTATAACCGTCTTTAATAATATCTCCATCTTTAATAGAAAGCGGTGGGTTTTCTTGAATACTTCTTCCTAGTAATTCAGTTAAGCTCTCACATGGATCCGCACCTTGAATTAACCTTGCAGCATAAGCATTATCTAACAGACTAATCGCTTCTAAAATAGCTGGTACTTGCAGTAAAGAACGTCTTAATTGTAATAAGTCCCGTGCATTTACATTACCAAATGCAACTTTCCCTGCTAAACGCTCTAAATCATATACTTCTTTTAATTTTTCTTTTAAATCTTCACGTAAGAAGTAATCATTTACAAATGTTTCAACCATTTCTAAACGCTCTTCTACTTTTTCTTTTTGGATTAGCGGACGTTCCATCCACTGTTTTAACATACGACCACCCATAGCCGTTTTTGTTTTGTCTAATAGCCATAATAATGATCCTGTTTTTTCTTTCGTTCGAAGTGTTTCTGTCAGCTCTAAATTTCGCTTTGAATGCACATCAATTTTCATAAATTGATTCGTGTAATAAATTTCTACTGGTTGCAAGTGATCTAACGAACGTTTTTGTGTTCTTATCACATAGTTAAATAAGCGTCCAATTGCTTTAATTAATTTTGCTTGGGAAACACTTTTCACAAGATGTTCTAATCCTTCTGGAATAGTTATTGTATCTTCATACGAAATCGTCATTTTTAATGTTTCAGTTAACTTATTTAATTCATCTTTTGAAAATGTAGAATCTACAACAATTTCTTTTGAACCAGTCGCATACACTTCTAATAAAATATCTTCTACTGAACCAGTTAATAACGTCACTGTATTTTGTCCAGTCGTTAAGTCATTACAAGCTAGCGCATAAGATCCATCTTCGAAATGTGTTAATGCTGCTAAGAAGTTATTCTCCTTCTCGTCTATTGTACGCCCTTCCATCATCGTTCCTGGCGTAATTAGTTGTACTACTTCACGACGTACTACACCTTTAGCTGTTTTTGGGTCTTCCACTTGCTCACAAACAGCTACTTTATATCCTTTTTCAACAAGTTGTTCAATATAATTTTTAGCTGCATGATGCGGTACACCACACATCGGTATACGTTCACTACTACCACCATCTCGGCTCGTTAATGTAATTTCAAGTTCATGAGCTGCTTTAACCGCATCTTCAAAGAACATTTCATAAAAATCACCTAATCGGAAAAATAAAAAGGCATCTTGATAGTCTGCCTTAACCTTTAAGTATTGCTGTATCATAGGCGTATATTGCGTCATGTCTTTCCTCCATAATTCTTACATAATAATCTATATTCATATATGTCACACTTCACGGACATCCATATCTCCTATTCCAGGAGTCTTTCCTCATTATAGCACATTTCATAAGGAATCATGTTCATGCAGAACCACTTATGTACTGTAAAAAGCTAGGAAGAACTTCTCCCTAGCTTTCTCTTACTCTTCTTCTGCATCGACGATAAAGTTCGGATCTAATTCTTCAAACTCATCATCATCGACTTGGAAATCCTCGTCTGATTCTACGCAACCTTCAGGATTTACACTTACACAAATTTTCGTTTCCCCAACTACTTCTGTTACAAATTCACGTTCTACCGTCACAACAATTTTATTACCATTTGGCGATACAAGAGCTTCTAAACAATTTGGCGGCTGAATTACACGAGCGATAATTTCTAAATCGTCACCAGAGAAGTTTTTATCACGATACCCAATACTTACTTCATCATTGTAGTTAACACGTTCTGTTACAACTTCAGTCTTTGTGTTTCCATCAAATGAATACCAAGTGTTTACATCATAGAAACCTTCAATTTCCACATGTTTTCCATTCTTTCTCGCTTCGTACGAATGGTTAATTACCCAGCACCCTAAAATACTTGTTGGCTCATTATTCGATTCACATGTATGCGTTGACTTTGTATACTTACGTCCTTTTCCAACCACTGCTTTTGTAATAATCTCTCTAAATTCGGACATTCGTAACCCTCCTCAATCACTATTCACTTAATCATATGCGTGACAATAGCGGAATGTGTCATTCTTTTTTTTGAGAAGAATTTCCGATATAACCCACTAAAAAAAAGAGATGTCAATAAGACATCTCTTTAACAACCACAATTTCCTTTTTTACTTTCTACTGCTGCACCAGTTTCGCCCTTCAATACATCGCCGCCAGTTGAAACTAATATTTCATCTGTTACATTGTTAGAAATGGTACTAGCAACTAGCTGTAGTAAGTCATTTACATACGTTTGTGAAGATTTAAACTCCTGTACAACTGGGATATTATCTAACTTATCTTGAAGTGCATCAATTTCAGCTTCTACTTTTTTCAAAGCTTCCCATTTCCCATAATGTTGCAAGTTTACTGCTTGTTTTTGCAAAGCTTTTATTTCATCAATTGCTCGCTTTACATTTTCATTTTTATGAATTTGTGCTTCTGCTCGCTTAAAGAAATCGACTTCTTCTGTTTCAGAGATCATTTTCGCTAATTCTTTCGCTTGCTCAACAATTTCATCTTTCGTATATACTTTCATCTATTGTTTCACCTCAATCGGCTCCTTAACCAATTCCCCGTTAAGAGACCAAGTTTTTGCTTCCGTTATTTTTACTTTCACAAGCTGACCAATTAAAGATTTTGAAGCAACAAAGTTTACAAGTTTATTCGTACGTGTATATCCCGCAAGTACTTCAGGATTATTCTTACTTTCTCCCTCAACTAATACTTCTACAATTTGACCTATATAACGCTTATTCTTATTAACTGCATATTCATTCACTAGTGTATTTAAGCGTTGTAATCGCTCTTTCTTCACTTCCATCGGAACATTATCTTGCATTTTTGCAGCTGGTGTACCTTCACGCGGAGAATAAATAAATGTAAATGCCGTATCAAATCCTACTTCACGATATAACGACATCGTCTCTTCAAACTGCTCATCCGTTTCATTTGGGAAACCAACGATAATATCAGTCGTTAGCACTGCATTCGGAATTGTTTCTTTAATTTTTCGTACAAGCTCTAAATAGTGTTCTCGCGAATATTTACGCGCCATAATTTTAAGCATATCTGTACTACCAGATTGAACCGGTAAGTGGATATGTTCTACTAGGTTACCACCTTTTCCAAGAACATCAATTAAATGATTGTCAAAATCACGTGGATGGCTCGTTGTAAAACGAATACGCGCGATATCGATTTTACGAAGTTCATCCATTAAATCGCCAAGACCATATTGTATATCTTCAAAGTCTTTACCGTATGCGTTTACGTTTTGTCCAAGTAAAGTAATTTCTCTATAACCGTTCGCAGCTAGATGGCGAATTTCTTTAATAATATCTTCTGGACGTCTGCTACGCTCTTTTCCGCGTGTATACGGTACAATACAATATGTACAAAACTTATCACAGCCATACATAATATTTACCCAAGCTTTAATATCACCACGACGTACTTTCGGAAGGTTTTCAATTACATCCCCTTCTTTTGACCAAACTTCAACTACCGTCTCTTTTGAGAACATTGCGTCCTTTAAGATATACGGTAATCTATGAATATTGTGTGTACCAAACACCATATCTACATGCTGATTTTTTTGCATAATTTTATTTACAACAGATTCCTCTTGAGACATACAACCACATACACCAATTATAAGATCCGGATTTCTTCGCTTTAATGATTTTAAATGACCAAGTTCACCGAACACTTTATTTTCAGCATTTTCACGAATTGCACAAGTATTTAATAAAATCACATCTGCCTCTTCAGTTGAAAAGGTTGGCTCATATCCAAGTGTTGTAAAAATCCCAGCCATTACTTCTGTATCATGCTCATTCATTTGACAGCCATATGTACGAATGTAAAACTTTCTTCCTGCGCCAAAATCGCGAAACTCTTTAGGTAGGCCAAAATCTCTTTCAATTTTAACTTCTTCTTTCCCACGCTTTTTCGCCAATTTCAAGGAAGGTGGTTGGTATACACTTTCAAAGTATTTACTATAATCTTTCTCTTCTTTTTTCGTAGAGGAATTTGCTTGTCGACTTGCTAATCGTTGTTGCTCGTTCATCGGTAATCTCCTTTCACCCTTAACTATACACACACTCTGTAGTCCATTTTAATGCGCTTAGACCCATCTCAATGATGTTAGATAGCATGAGAGATAACTTGCCCTTTGAAACTTGAGTAATCGATCTAATCATCCGTAAGAATGAAGTCTTCCCCACACAAATAGACATTCCCTTTTTTTATTTCATCTTGTCCTACCCAAAAGTATATTGCTTTATCCCTATACACATTATCATAGTATAGAGCCTTTAGCCAACTTTAACGAAGAAGGCTTCTTATCCTATATTTCATTTCACAGTTATTGAACATGCTATTTTTATACAACGATTTATATATTATTTTATCATTCTGAATTTTCTAAGTAAACAAATCTATTAATTATTTTTATTCACTCAAAAAGAAGGTTACCAAGCGGCAACCTTCTCTCCGATTATTACATAAATTCAGCAACAAGCTCATCAAACATTTTCTGATCCATATTCAAATCAGCTTGCACTAAAGGTTTTTCACTATAGTCTTTTACAAGCTCTTGGTAAGAAGGCTGCTTTGTGTTTTGATAAATTAAACCTGTTACTAACCCGTTCTTTTCCATTAATGTTTGCATAGCCATCATGCGGTTAGATGGATCATATCCTTCTACTGTACTTAGTTTCGTTAAATTCTCTTTAAACCAATCATAAGTATTTACTTTATTATAAGTAACACATGGACTAAATACATTAATTAATGAAAAGCCTTTATGGTTAATACCAGCTTCAATAATTTGCGTTAATTCTTTTAAATCACTTGAAAAGCTTTGCGCCACAAATGTCGCACCAGCTGTTAAAGCCATTTCCATAACATTTAGTGATGGTTCAATTGAACCTTGTGGTGTACTTTTCGTTTTAAATCCAGCTTCACTACGTGGTGAAGTTTGCCCTTTTGTTAATCCGTAAATTTGGTTATCCATTACGATGTACGTAATATCAATGTTACGACGAATAGAATGGATTGTATGTCCCATACCAATCGCAAAACCATCACCGTCACCACCGGATGCAATAACTGTTAAATCACGATTTGCCATTTTCACACCTTGTGCAATTGGAAGAGCACGTCCGTGAATACTATGCAAACCATATGAATTAATATACCCTGAAATACGACCGGAACAGCCGATACCAGAAATAACAGCTAGCTCATCTGGATTTAAACCAACGTTAGCTGCCGCACGCTGAATCGCAGCCTGCACCGAGAAGTCTCCGCAACCTGGGCACCAGTTTGGTTTTACACTGTTACGAAAGTCCTTAAATGTTGCCATTTAATACAACCCCTTTTTTACATTCGTTGTAAATCTCTTTCGGCAAGAATGGATTTCCATCGTATTTTAAAAGACTAGAAATTTTCTCGCCATTGCCAAGATTCATTTTCATAATGTTAGCAAGCTGACCAGTTGCATTGTTTTCTACTACTACAACACGCTTCGCTTTTTTCACAAGTGGATCGATTTCAGCTGTTGGGAACGGATGAATTAAACGTACATGGGCATGGTTTACTTTCATTCCTTCTTGTTCTAAACGCTGCATTGCCTCTTCGATCGCACCACGAGTTGAGTTAAAGCCTACTAACAATACGTCTGCGTCATCATGCTTAGCATTTTTGTAAATAGGGGTATTAAACTGTAAATTCGCCATTTTACGGAAACGTTTGTCCATTTGATCTTTACGATTTAACGCTGATTCAGATGGTTTACCCGTTTCATCATGTTCTACACCTGTAACATGGTGAATACCATTTTTCATACCAGGTAAAACACGTGGTGAAATTCCATCTTCTGTTACTTCATAACGCTTGAAGTATGCTTTATTTTCACGTTCTGGTAATTCTACTTCTAAATCAAGCTTACCACGACGAATTTCCACTTTATCTAACTTAAGTGGTTCTACTGTTTGCTTTCCTAAAGAAAGCTGTAAATCTGTTAAGAAAATAACAGGCACTTGATATTCTTCTGCTAAGTTAAACGCTTCTACAATATCATAGAAAGCTTCTTCAACTGTACTTGGCGCCATTACGATTTTTGGAATTTCACCATGTGTTCCGTAAATCATAGCCATTAAGTCAGACTGCTCTTGTTTTGTTGGTAAGCCCGTACTTGGACCACCGCGTTGTGTATCAATGATAACTAGCGGTGTTTCAGTAATACCTGCTAAACCAATTGCTTCCATCATTAAAGAAAGACCAGGACCAGCAGATGCTGTTAATGTACGAACACCAGCGTAGTTTGCACCGATCGCCATTGTACAAGCTGCGATTTCATCCTCAGTTTGGATTACTGTTCCGCCGACTTTCGGTAACTTTTTAATTAAATATTCCATAATTTCAGATGCAGGTGTGATTGGATATGCAGACATAAAGCGAGCGCCACCAGTTACCGCACCAAATGCGATTGCGTCGTTTCCAATCATAAACATGCGTTTCTTACCGTCAGCTTTTTCAAGCTGCATCATGTTTACTTTCTCACCAAGCAATTCTTTCATGTATTGAGAGCCGCGTTTAATTGCTTCCATATTCTTTTGAACGACTTGCTCTCCTTTACGACCAAAGATTTCTTCAACAACCTCTAAATAAGCTGTTTCGTCTAATCCTAATACCGCACTAGATGCCCCAACAGCAACCATATTTTTCATTAAAGATGTGCCTAATTCTGAAGCAATATCTGTAAACGGTATCACATATAGATTTACATCTGTATTATCAGGTATTGTCGGATTAAATTTCGCATCCGCAACTACAATTCCGCCCGGACGTAGTTCGTGGAAGTTAAAATCAATTGTTTCTTGATCAAAAGCAATTAAAATATCTAAATCATCTGAGATCGCGCGTACTTCTGTTGTACTTACACGAATTTTATTATTTGTATGGCCGCCTTTAATACGTGATGAGAAGTGGCGGTAACCGTATAGGTAATATCCTAATCGGTTTAATGCAATACAGAAGATTTCCCCTGTACTTTCAATTCCTTCACCTTGTTGGCCTCCAACTTTCCATGAAAGTTGACTAATCATCTCCTACACCCCTTTTGGCTGCATTCATTGTAGTGTATTTTTTTACAGTATTAGTTTAGCATTTTTTATGCAAATAAACTACAATGGACGCAAATTATGCCTCTTCTGTTTTCCCTGAATCTTTAGTATAATGCTATTTCGTTTACCATTCTAGTATTAGGTCTTAAAAAAATCAATAAATTCAAGTGAATTTATTTTAATTCTTCTGAATTTTTAAAATATATTCTTTAGAACGTTATACAGTCAACAAAATTTTTATACAAAAATCGCTCTACAGTTGATTCATTATACTTTTTACACAGTTGATTAATTATATTTTCATAATCCCTATATACTTCTACACCTACAACAGTTTCTAAAATCCCATCAAAATCAGAACCGAATCCTATATTTTTTTCTCCACCTAATGAACAAATATATTCCACATGCCTTAATATATCTGCTATATTCGCTTGTCTTTCATTCGTTAAAAACTGCGGTACGAAAGTAATACCAATAATGCTATTTTTCTTTATAAGGGCTCTTATTTGTTCATCGGTTAAATTGCGTGGATGCCCACAAAGTTGATAACAGTTTGAATGAGATGCAATTGGGTTTTTAGCAATTTCAATAACATCCCAAAAGCTTCTTTCATTTAAGTGAGACACATCGGTCCATAAATGTAACGTATTAAGTTCTTGTACAACTTGTCTACCAAATGTAGTTAAACCTGCTCCACGTGCCTCTAGCGCTCCATCAGCTAACAGATTGGCATAGTTCCATGTCAATCCAAAGGAACGTACACCTAAGCGATAAAACAAACGTAATTTCATCGCTTCTTTTCCAATTGCTTCGCATCCTTCTAATGTTAATAATGCTCCAATCTCGTCCTGTTTTAGCATGTTAATATCGTTTTTTGTCTGAATAAACTTCATTCCTGGTAGCGATAGAATTTCATTATGAAAAATATCTATCATTTGCAGCGCAACTTCAAAACGCTTTTCATACGCTACTGTTTCTGGTATATATATAGCAAAGCATTGTATACTTCCTTTTCTTTTCATTAATTGTTCAAATGTAATATGTAATTGTGAATCGTTTTGAAAGTCTTTTTTTCCCTTTGCACTCCATAACTGAAAGAGTACATCGCAATGTGCATCAAAAATTTTCATTTTCATTCCTCCATTACAAAAACAACCTGTTTGCATACATGCAAACAGGTTGTTTCAACTTAACGAGGTTCTACAATTAATTTTATCGCTGTACGCTCTTCACCATCAATCATAATATCTGTAAACGCTGGGATACAAATCAAGTCCAAACCGCTAGGCGCTACAAATCCTCTTGCAATTGCTACTGCCTTTACCGCTTGGTTCAATGCACCTGCACCAATAGCTTGAATTTCTGCTGTTCCGCGTTCGCGAATAACACCTGCAAGTGCACCAGCTACAGAATTAGGGACCGACGTTGCTTTAACTTTTAATATTTCCATTCCGCGTTTCCTCCTCGTTTCTATAAAAAGTAATAGCAATTATTTCACTTTAACTTATATTCACGAGGAATGGCACGTATTCCTGCTAAATTTCTGTAATTTTTCTAAAAAATTAAAATATAACGAATTCTCTAACTTTTTGTTAAAAATCAGTCAAAAAATGGCTGGTCATCATTAATTAAAATGCGCTCAATTTTCTTTGCTTTCCCTGTATTAGGATCCACATCAATTAACACTGCACTTAATTGTGTTCTACCATTCGTCACTTCAAAACGCACTGGTAAGTTCGTTAAAAACTTCTTCAATACCGCTTCGCGATCCATACCTAAAATCCCATCATATGGGCCTGTCATACCAACATCTGTAATATAAGCTGTTCCGCTTGGTAAAATACGATTATCAGCTGTAGGAACGTGTGTATGTGTACCTACTACCGCTGTAGCACGACCGTCTACATACCAACCTAACGCCTGCTTCTCACTTGTTGTTTCAGCATGAAAATCAACAAAGATAATGTTTGTACGTTTTTTTGCAATACTGATTAACTCATCCACTTTACGGAATGGACAATCAATTGGAGGAAGGAAAGTACGTCCTTGTAAGTTAATAACTGCAACTTCTGTTCCATTACAATTTACAAAGATAAGCCCTTTTCCCGGCGTTCCTTCTGGGAAGTTAGCTGGTCTTGCAAGATATTTTGCATCATCGATAAATTCAAATACTTCACGGTTATCCCAAGCGTGGTTTCCAAGCGTAACCGCTTGTGCCCCGCACTCTAAAAAGTTTCGATATATTTTTTCCGTAATTCCACGTCCACCCGCAGCATTTTCTCCATTAATAATTGTTACTGTCGGTGTATATTTCTTCTTTAATGCCGGTACGTACTGTTGAATCATGTCTCTACCAGGAGATCCTACTACATCCCCAACAAATAATATTCTCATATGTCTTACCCTTTCTATGTACTACATTTTTTATTACCATACTATAACCTTAAAGCTATTTCCTTACAACAGTTACAATTTATCTATTATAAGTTTCTTTCACTTGCATACTGCTCATAAATAATTTTCTTTATTTTACCCAATTCCAACACAAAAAAATAAAGTGGTGTTTCACCACTTTATTTTGCGTATTCCACTGCACGTGTTTCACGAATAACAGTTACTTTAATATGTCCTGGATAATCCAGTTCATTTTCAATACGTTTTCGAATATCACGAGCTAAACGATGAGCTTCTAAATCATCAATTGTATCTGGTTTTACCAGAATACGAACTTCACGTCCTGCTTGAATTGCGAAAGATTTTTCTACGCCTTCATAAGACTCTGAAATTTCTTCTAACTTTTCAAGACGACGAATGTAATTCTCAAGCGTTTCACTACGAGCTCCCGGTCTTGCAGCTGATAATGCATCTGCTGCAGCAACTAGAACTGCAATGATAGAAGTTGGTTCTGTGTCACCATGGTGAGATGCGATACTGTTTATTACAACAGGATGCTCTTTATATTTCGTTGCGAGTTCAACACCAATTTCAACGTGGCTACCTTCTACTTCATGATCGATTGCTTTTCCGATATCATGTAATAGACCAGCACGTCTTGCTAGTTTTTCATCCTCACCAAGCTCCGCTGCCATAAGTCCAGTTAAGTATGCAACTTCCATAGAGTGTTTTAAGACGTTTTGTCCGTAACTTGTACGGTATTTTAAACGACCTAAAATTTTAATTAAATCTGGATGTAAGCCATGAACACCCACTTCAAACGTTGTTTGCTCTCCGACTTCACGAATATACTCGTCCACTTCACGTCTTGATTTTTCGACCATCTCTTCAATACGCGCTGGGTGAATACGTCCGTCCTGTACTAGTTTATCAAGAGCGATACGAGCTGTTTCACGACGAATCGGGTCAAATCCAGATAGAATTACAGCTTCTGGTGTATCATCGATAATAAGGTCAATACCTGTTAACGTTTCTAACGTACGAATGTTACGACCTTCACGTCCGATAATACGTCCCTTCATTTCGTCATTTGGAAGATTTACAACCGAAACGGTTGTTTCAGCAACATGATCAGCTGCACATCTTTGCATTGCAAGAGATAAAATCTCTTTTGCCTTCTTATCCGCTTCTTCTTTCGCGCGAACTTCACTTTCTTTTACCATAACGGCAATTTCATGAGAAACTTCACTTTCCACTTTACCAAGAATAATTGCTTTCGCTTGCTCGCGGGTCAGATTGGAAATGCGCTCTAATTCTGTTTGTTGCTTTTGAACTAACTCTCCCACTTTGCTTTCCAACTCTTCAATCTGTTGTTGTTTCGCTACAAGAGATTCCTCTTTCTTTTCTAACTGTCGCTCGCGGTTATCGAGCGTTTCGTCTTTACGATCAAGGTTCTCTTCTTTTTGCATTAAACGATTTTCTTGTTTTTGTAATTCGCTTCTACGGTCACGAATTTCTAATTCAGCTTCTGTACGAAGTGTATGAATTTCATCCTTTGCTTCTAAAAGCGCTTCTTTCTTAAGTGCTTCAGCATCACGATTCGCTTCGTCTAGAATACGTTTTGCTTCATTAGCTGCACCATTAATCTTCGCTTCAGCAATAGACTTTCGAACAAAAAAGCCAACAACTGCACCGACTGTTGCAAGCAAAATGGAGATGAGTATCCAAACTGTACTACTACTCATGATTTCACCTCCCCTTGCTATGAATGAAAAAAGACTGTCGGCATGTACATTGAATTACAACGTACAGCAAAGACCGTCGTCCCGCTTTTTTAAGGGACTTTCTTCATTTCACAATTAAAATGTCATATTATTATTTCGGCAAGATTTAAGTCTTACTCCGAATATTACTTCTCTTCTTGAGAAGAGTATATCGTATATAAGAAAAAATATACATTCTCATTGTATCTATCGCAATTTTCATTGTCAAGCGTTGTCTACTTTTACTTTCTTTACCTTAAGCCCTGAATCTTATATGGATTTAAAAAACAGACAGCATATTATCCTGGAAAACCTTAGAAAATCCCAATTCATTCACTTAAAATATATGAATATTCCCCTTTACACATAGCCTTTTGGATAGAATAAATATTTTATCTCCAGCTATATATAACGCTTTCATAGTGGATTAAAAAATAAAAGACACGGGACCGTGTCTTTTATTTTTTAATCTTGACGAGTTGAATCTTCCGTGTCTTCAACACCAGAGTTTTCACCAATTCCGTGATGTTCACGAACAAAGAAGGCAATTTCTTCTCTTAAATCCGTATTCTCTTTTAAGAATTGCTTCGAATTTTCACGACCTTGTCCTAAGCGTTCTTCATTATAAGAGTACCAAGCACCGCTCTTTTGAACGATATCAAGTTCAGAAGCCATATCTAAGATTTCACCTTCTCTTGAAATACCTTCTCCGTACATAATATCAACTTCAGCAACACGGAATGGCGGTGCTACTTTATTTTTAACTACTTTTACTTTCGTTTTATTACCAACAATATCGTTACCTTGCTTTAACTGCTCAGCACGACGTACTTCAAGACGGACAGTTGAATAGAATTTCAACGCACGACCACCTGGAGTTGTTTCTGGGTTCCCGAACATAACCCCAACTTTTTCACGAATTTGGTTGATAAAGATTGCGATTGTTTTTGATTTGTTGATTGCACCTGAAAGTTTACGAAGTGCTTGTGACATTAAACGTGCTTGTAAACCAACGTGAGAGTCACCCATGTCCCCTTCGATCTCAGCTTTCGGTACAAGAGCTGCCACAGAGTCAATTACGATAATATCAACCGCTCCACTTCGTACAAGTGCTTCTGCGATTTCTAGTCCTTGCTCCCCTGTATCAGGCTGTGATAATAGTAATTCATCTATGTTAACACCTAATTTTTGTGCATATACAGGATCCATTGCATGCTCCGCATCAATGAACGCTGCTTGTCCACCTTGACGCTGTACTTCCGCGATTGCGTGTAATGAAACTGTTGTTTTACCTGAACTTTCAGGTCCATAAATTTCAATAACACGGCCACGTGGGTATCCGCCTACCCCTAGTGCCACATCAAGTGCTAAAGAACCACTTGAAATTGTAGAAATTCTACGCTCCGCTTGTTCTCCTAATTTCATAATTGAACCTTTACCGAATTGCTTCTCTATTTGTTTTAACGCCATATCTAATGCCGCTTGACGATCGCTCATTCAAAATTCCTCCTTAACTAAATTGCTAATCTTATTATACCTATTTTCAATTCAATTTGCCAACAAAAATCGAACATTTATTCGATTTTTTTATTTTATATCGAATAAAACTAGGTTTTCCAACAAAAAAAACTAGAAGAAATTTATATCTCTTCTAGCTTTTTAAATAAATGATAAAATCCATATTTTGTAGAGCGTTCTCTAATTTGTTGACGACTTCCACTTAAATTAAGCGAGAAGACTACAGCTGGTTCATCTTTAATCACCAATCCAATAAATACTGTTCCTGGTTCTTTATGCTCTGAAGCATCCGGTCCTGCCACCCCAGTGAAACTAATTCCGATATCTGCTTTTAACAGTTTCTTTACATTTTCAGCAAGATAGCGAGCACACTGTTTACTAACCGCGCCATCAGTACGTAACACTTCTTCAGGTACATGTAAAATTTGTTGCTTCACATCATTTTGATAACAAATGACACCGCCTTTAAATACAGACGAAACACCAGCATTTTCTGTTACTTGATTTCCAAAAAGACCACCTGTTAAACTTTCTGCACACGCTAAAGTTAACCCTTTTTCCTTCAATAGCCTTATTGCCTTGTAATGAAGGTAATCTTGGTCATATCCGTAGAAAAATTCTCCTACTCTTTCTAAAATCAAATCTTCCACATGCTGAATCAGTTTCTCCGCCTCATCAGCATCATGATGTTTGGCAGTTAAACGTAATGTCACTTCTCCATCATTTGCAAGTGGTGCAATGGTTGGGTTCATTTGTCCATCAATTAAATCTTGAACTTTCACCTCTAATTGAGATTCCCCAATACCAAAAAAACGAAGAACACGAGAATAAATATTTTCCCCCGTTGTAAACTTACATAAAAAAGGCTCTACGTAACTTATATACATCGGCTTCATTTCTTTTGGTGGTCCTGGTAATAAAATATAAACTTTTCCATTCGTATTTAATCCCATACCAGGCGCCATACCGTGATCATTCGCAAATACAGTCGATCCATTTAAAACGAGCGCCTGCTTTTTATTATTCTCCGTAAATTCACGGCCTGTACGCTTAAAATAATCGCTTATCGATGTTAATGCCTTTTCATCATACACAAGCTCTTCATCTAAACTAGACGCTATTGTTTCTTTCGTTAAATCATCTTTTGTCGGTCCTAATCCACCTGTAAAAATGAGCATATCAGCTCGTTCTTCAGCCAATTCAATTGCCTTCTGTAATCGCTTGTTATTATCCCCAACAACAGTATGGTAGTACACGTTAATTCCGATTGAAGCTAACTTTTCAGATAAAAACTGGGCATTTGTATTTGCAATTTGTCCAAGTAATAATTCCGTTCCAACCGCAATAATTTCAGCATTCATCCCAATTCCCCCATAAACTTCTATTTTGAGTTTACAAAAGCATCTTTATTTTTCCAGAAATAATCCCATCCTGAAATAACGGTAAAGAATAATGCAATCCATATGAAAATATCTGCAACTGGAATATGAAGTAGATTTAACGGTACATCATGTAATAAGTATGCTGCAATTGCAATAATTTGTGTCCATGTCTTAATTTTCCCTAGCTGATTTGCTGCAACTACTTCCCCTGTCCCAGCAAGTACAAGGCGTAAACCTGTTACTGCAAACTCACGGCTTATAATTACAATAACGATCCAAGCAGGTACATATTGCATTTCTACCAATGTGATAAGTGCTGCCGAAACAAGTAATTTATCTGCTAACGGGTCAAGGAATTTCCCTAAATTCGTTACAAGATTATACTTTCTTGCATAATGTCCATCAATCCAATCTGTAGCCGAAGCAATAATAAAGATAAGTGCCCCTACTAAATGTTGAATTGGTAACTCTACATCACCAATTATAAATGAGCCCCACTCAAAGGGCGCTAACATAATTACCATAAAAATTGGAATTAAGAAGATTCTAGATATTGTAATTTTATTTGGTAAATTCACAGCTATTCCTCCATCATGTCAAAAACATTTGTTCATTGAAAAAAGTCATCGAAGCGATGACTGTTATTGCGCAGCTTGCCCTATCCCTTGGTTTTTTATCACCAATCTTTGGTGATATTCTTTTGCTGGATCTAATGGGAAAGTAACCACTTGGCCATTCAGTTTAATTTCAACATTCGGTGCACTTCCAATATTAAGCCGCAATTCTTTTACTGTTGATAAATCACGTTTTTCTGTTTGACCACTTTGTACTGTAGTGTTTAGAATTTCGTTACCCGCATCATCTTTAACATCTACATAGCTTGCACCCTTCGCTGAAATTTCCAGTTCTAATGTTTTATTATTATGAATTTCCAAAGTAGATACCTTACCACTCGTTCCAACTACCTTCACTTCTTGTTGTCCAGTTGGTTGCGCTGGTTGCTCTTCTTTCTTTGGTTCTTCTTTCTTTGGTTCTTCTTTTTTTGGTTCTTCCGCTTTCGCTTCATCTTTCTTCGTATCTAACGGAGAATTTTTTGCTTTTTGAACCTCAATTTTCTCACTTTGAGCATTTTGAACTTGCCTATCATCTTTTCCAGTTAACGCTTGAATAACAAACCAGACTACCACTCCAAATGCGATTACTAACAACGCAATCAAAATTTTGGGCATATGATCCGCAATTGGCCATGATGAAGATTTTTGCATTGTTTCTTGTGTTTTTTGTCCAGTTGATACTTGTGGAACTTCACGTTTTTCAGACTGTGGTATCGTACTCTGATATTCCACAAGCAGTTCCTCTCCATTTAATCCAACAGCATCTGCATATTGTTTAATGAATGCACGCGCATAAAAAGCTCCTGGCAACACATCATAATTGCCTTCTTCAATCGCTACTAAATGGCGTTTTTGAATTTTTGTAATCTCATGCAGCTGATCAATAGATAAGCCTTTCGCTTCTCTTGCTTCTGTCAGCTTTTGTCCTAATTCCGTCACTACTAACACCTCAATATTTCTTTAAAAGTCGAACATAGAGAAATTGTTTTGCGTACCTTGCTCAATTTCATCTACTAAATTATATTGAATTTCTTCATCATAATCGTTACGCAATTCGATAATATAATCAAAATCATCCAATGTGTATTCTGACTGACTCACAAACACATCCGGATGTTCCACAACTTTCGTTGCAGGCAATCTCATGATTTCACGAACGAGCTGCCAGTGTCTTTCATTTGCACGCTTTGTCGACACAATTCCATCTAGTATGAAAATATTATCGTCGCTATACTCATCTTCAATCAATTGGCTACGAACAGTTTGCTTAATGAGAGTAGATGATACGAATAACCATCTCTTATTTGCACAAACACTTGCGGCAACAATAGATTCTGTTTTTCCGACACGAGGCATTCCTCGTATCCCAATTAATTTATGACCTTCTTTTTTCATTATCTCCGCCATAAAGTCTACAAGCAATCCTAATTCATCACGCACAAATCGAAATGTTTTCTTATCATCTGCATCTCGTTGTATGTACCTACCATGTCTAACTGCTAGCTTATCTCTAAGCTTTGGCGGACGATATTTCGTTACCGTTATATTATCCATCGTATTTAAAATTGATTCAAGTCTAGAGATTTGTTCTTGATTATCACACATAAGCAAAAGTCCACGTCGTGCATTATCTACACCATTAATTGTGACAATATTGATGCCAAGCATACCGATTAACGAAGAAACGTCACCAAGTAAGCCAGGTCGGTTTTTATGTATTTCATATTCAAAATACCATTCAATCATCCAAGATCACTCCCCTACGCTTACTTTACACCTACGTACTATATTATATGATTTCACCTTAATAGGGAAGCTAAATGTATAATCTATTCCTCCTAATTACTATACAAAAAAAGTAGAGAGGAGAAGCTCCTCTCTACTTTTACTTATGTTGTACAAACTTCACCATTAAATTTGCAATTGTATGTTGCTCTTGTTCATCAGCAACTTTCCAAAGCTCAGACAATAATTTTTCTTGATCGTTGCGCGCTTCTACTTCATTTGCTAAATAATCACCAACACGAAATGCCATATCTGATACGGCACCACCATCAAGCCCTTTTCCCCCCGCTTGTTCTAAACGTTCTCCTAAAAAGCTCTTCCACTGATCAAAATTATCTAACACTGACATGTTTAAGCACCTCACTATTTTAGTAATAGAATCATGCTTAATTTGTACAATTTCTTGTTTTTTATGTAAGAATTTTTTAGCAATGCCAACCGCCATTCACTCCGATAATTTGCCCCGTAATATAAGAAGCTCCTGGCGAAACGAGGAAGGAGACTGTTTTTGCTACCTCTTCGGGTAGTCCTATTCTACCTAATGGAATATCTTCAGCAATTTCATTTTTATCATCTTCTGAAAATACATTTAACATTTCTGTTTCGATCGCACCTGGCGCTACCGCATTAACGCGCAATCCACTTAGAGAAACTTCTTTCGCTAAAGCCTTCACATATGAATTTTGTGCACCTTTCACCATTGAGTACAGCACCTCACAAGACGCTCCTATTTGCCCCCAAATGGATGAAATAACAACAACATTACCACTTCTCCGCCCGATCATCGGTGGAAGCGCCATCGATAAAAGTCTATATACACTCTTCACTTGAAGCTCCACCATATAATCTAATTCTTCATTCGTAACATCTGTTACTAATCCAAATATACTCTTTCCAGCTGCGTATACAATAACATCAATAGGATGTTCGATTTGTCCCCACAATTTCTCTGCTCCATCGATAGAAGCTAAATTTGCTTGCACAGGAATCACTGCATCAAACTCCTTTTGTAACCCCCTTATCTTCTCTTCGCTTTTATTGTAATGAATATAGACTGTATAACCATCCTCGATTAACTGCTTCGAAATAGCAGAGCCAATCCCTCCGCTTCCTCCAGTTACTAATGCATACTTTTTCATAAATTCCCTCTCTTATCTTTTTATATATAAATAAATAATACCCTCATCTTACCATTTGGCAATAACCAAACGTTAGATGAGGGATATAGATACTGCGTTTTTTATTCACATATTACTTCATTTTTTCGGTAACACTTGGCAGACACTCATTTTCTCTTCAATTAATAATGTTTTTGCTGCTTGTTGTAGGTCTTGAACAGTTAATCCTTCTAACACTGTAAGAGCATCAAATAAACTAGATTCATTAAACGCATATCGTGTAAACTGATTTGCAATATATTCAGGTGAATTCAACGATCGTAAAAATCCGCCAATTTTCTTTTTCTTCACCCGTTCCAGCGCAGTCTCATCTAACTGATCATAATTCGTTTGTAGTAAAATACCTTTTAATCGCTCTGCCAATTCATCAGGGTGCTTCGTATCTCCACCAACCATTGCAAAACCGAAGTTATTTTCTTCTGTATAGTCATACGAGAACGAATCATCAATAAGACCTTCATTATATAAAGATTCGTAATGAACTGACCCTTTTCCAAATAAATAATCTAAAAGTAATGTAAGTGCAATTTCTTGTTTTAACAGAGCTTGCCCTTTTTCTTTTAAATTCGTTGCCTTAATACCAACTAAACATTTTGGAGTTTGAACAGGCATTGAAATAATCTTTTTCTTTTCATTTACTTCTTCTGGTTCCTCTTCAAAAGAGCGAACGATTTCTGGTTGATTTTCGTAATCTTTTTTCGCTTGATTTTCACGAACTAAATCCATTGTTTTTTCAGGATCAATCGCTCCAACAACAAATAATAACATGTTGCTCGGATGGTAAAAAGTCTCATAACATTCATACAGTAGGTCTTTTGTAATTTTACTAATAGACTCAATCGTCCCTGCAATATCAATTTTAATTGGATGTTTCACAAACAAACTATCGATTAACCCAAAGTATAAACGCCAGTCTGGGTTATCTTGGTACATTTGAATTTCTTGACCGATAATACCTTTTTCTTTTTCAACCGTTTTTTCAGAGAAATACGGTTCTTGTACAAAGTCTAACAACGTATTTAAATTTCTCTCTACATTTGATGTACAGGAAAAGAGATAAGCGGTTCTTGTAAAAGATGTAAAAGCGTTCGCTGAAGCACCTTGTTTACTAAACAATTGAAACGCGTCATGGTCCTCTTTTTCAAACAATTTATGCTCAAGGAAATGAGCAATTCCATCTGGTACACGAGTCATGTCTTCTTTTCCAAGCGGTACAAATGTATTATCAACAGAACCGTACTTCGTCGTAAATGTTGCAAATGTTTTGTTGAAGCCTTGTTTCGGTAAGATATATACGTCTAATCCATTCGGAAGTTTTTCATAATATAGCGTCTCTTTTAATTGCTCATACACAATTTTCTCCATTTATTCTCCCTCCGTTCCATGTAAAAAGTAAATTGTATCTAGTTCAATATTATTAGCAACTTTCACAATCTCTTCTTTCGTCACGCTTTCTATGCCCGTTAGCCATTCTTCAACTGGACGCGTACGCTCTGAAATCACCCCGTGATAAAGCATTTCAACAAAACCACGTGGTGTATCAATTGCCTCTAAGATTTGATTTTGAATTACACTTTTCGTTTGCTGAATCTCTTCCTCTGAAAAATCACCGCTTTGCATTGCTTTCATCTGTTCTTTAATAATTTCAACAGCTTTTTCAAAGTTCTTCGCTTCAATTCCAGACATAACGAAGAGCAAACCTTTATGACTTTCAAATCTCGATGCTGCATAGTACGCTAAACTATTTTTTTCACGGACATTTACGAATAACTTCGAATGAGAAAACCCTCCAAATAATCCGTTAAACAATTGTAATGCAAAATAATCTTCATCTTTATACGTAATGAATGTGCGATAGCCGATATTTAATTTACTTTGCTTTAGTTCTTGTTTTTCAACAATTTCTTTTTCTTCATTATTTCGTTTATGAAGAAGTACATTTCTCTCTTTCATAGCGCGAGGTGAGATCGAAAAATACTTATTTACAAGCTCCACAGCATCTTCCGAAATATCACCAATGATATATAAATCCATTTCATCTTCAGCTAACACTTTTTGATAATATTGATACAAACTTTCATTTGTAATAGAAGCAACACTTTCTTTTTTTCCATTTGCACTTAAGCGATATGGTTCTACTTTGCACATTTCTGCAATTAAACGCTCATTTGCATAACGCATTTTATCATCATAAGTAGCTTCAATTCGTTGCAAGAGTGCTCGTTTCTCACTTTCTACAATAGAAGATAGAAAACCGTCCCCTTCTGTTGCTGGATGTAAAACAATATCAGATAACATAGAAAGCGCTTTTTCAAATAACGGTGGTGCATCGCGTAAATATGTTTCATTTGCAATGTCTACATAAATAGAGATGATATGGTCTTCCCCTTTTTTACTTACATCTACCGCTAAAGAAGATCCATATAATTCTTCTAAATATTGACGAAGACGAATTACAGAAGGCAGTTTTTCTGTCGCACTTTGCAATACGTACGGCAATAGGGCACGCTCTGTCACCGTCTCCTCATTTAAAGGTGCTTTAAAACGAAATACAAAGGTATTTGTTTTAAATTTATCAGTCGGAATAATATGTACTCGCAAGCCACCTAATTCATGCAGTTGCTGTTCCATTAGTTTCATTAATAGCCCTCCTTTACGTATGTAGGAATATTCCTCTTCAATATACAGTTTTTAGAAATAAAAAATCAACTTTTCTTCCTTATTATGCTTACATTTGAGTCTTTCTAAAAACTTTAATATGTAAGGAACATAGTAAAATTCCGTATTAAATATATTCTATGTAAAAAAGCCCGCACTAATGTGCGAGCTTTTTTTATACTTTCTAAATACTCATCGTTTTCCTTTTTCATAAGGCGTTCCTAATGCTTTCGGAGCTTCAGATCGGCCTACAAAACCAACAAGTGCTAATATTGTAAATACATACGGTAATATCGTTAAGAATACACTTGGAATTTCTTTTAATATAGGAATTGTACCACCTGTTATCCCAAGTGATTGAGCAAATCCGAAGAACAATGCTGCTCCAAGAGCACCAAGTGGATTCCATTTACCAAAGATCATAGCTGCTAGTGCTAAGAAACCTTGTCCAGTAATTGTAGCACCTGAGAAGTTACCAGAAATCGACATTGCGAAGACCGCACCACCCACTCCTGCAAACATTCCAGATATACAAACTGCAATATAACGCATTTTATATACATTAATCCCCATCGTATCTGCTGCCATTGGATGTTCACCAACAGCACGTAGACGAAGACCGAACGGTGTTTTATAAATAATGTACCAAACAACAAATGCTAAAATAATGGCAATATACGATGTTAACGGTACGTTTGAGAAAAATATTTTTCCGATAACTGGAATATCTGATAGACCTGGGACATCGATTTTTTCAATACGGTATTGAATAAAATCTGTCTGCCCTTTATCAAAAATCTTCTTAATCGCAAATACTGTTAAACCAAGAGATAAGAAGTTAATCGCTACACCACTTACAACCTGATCAGCACGGAACGTAATAGATGCTACCGCGTGAAGTAATGCAAATAATCCACCACCAATTGCCGCAAATAGTAATGCAATCCACGGAGTCATCGTTCCCCAAGTATCACCCATTAATAAGGTTGTAACAATTCCAACAAATGCACCAAATAGCATTAGTCCTTCTAACGCAATATTTACAACACCTGATCGTTCACTAAATACACCACCTAATGCTGTAAAAATTAAAGGTGCTGATGTATATAACGTACCTGTCACAAGAATGGCTAATATATCTAAAAAGCTCATTTATTTCCCCTCCTTGCTCATGCGTGTAAGCGCCCATCTTAAAACATAACTACATGCAACAAAGAAGATAATACATGCAATAATTACGTTAATAAGTTCTGATGGTACATCTGCCTCAAAGTTCATTTGAGGGGAAGCACTTTTCAAACCACCAAATAACAATGCTGAAAGGATAATACCAAATGGATTATTTCCTCCAAGAAGCGCTACGGCAATTCCGTCAAATCCAATCCCTGTAAATGAAGACATTGCTGTCATGCTTTGGAATGTTCCTAACCCTTCCATTGCTCCACCAATCCCAGCAAATGCACCAGCAATTGTCATGGAGAATACTACATTACGAGAAACCTTCATACCTGCATATTGAGAAGCATGTTGATTAAATCCTACTGACTTTAATTCATAACCTAGAGTTGTTCGATCTAATAAGAACCACATTAAGATTGCTACTAAAATTGCAACAATAATTCCCCAGTGAAGACGTGAACCATCAGTTATTGCAGCTAACCAATCTGAAGATAAAGATGCACTCGCTTTAATATCGTATGTTTTATCATTGCCCTCATGTAAAAAGCGTTTAATTATGTCATACGTTACATATAACGCGATATAGTTCATCATTATTGTTACAATAACTTCATTAACCTTAAACTTCCCTTTTAAATAACCAGGAATAAAGCCCCATATTCCACCCACCATTGCTGCAAATAAAATAGATAATGGAATATGAAGAAACGCTGGTAGTGAGACCGCATAACCGAACCAAACTGCCGCAAGCCAACCAACTAATAGTTGACCCTCTACCCCGATATTAAATAAACCTGTACGAAATGCAAACGCCACCGATAATCCAGCAAGAATAAGTGGTATCATAGTGCGAAGTGTCTCACCAATCGCACTAGCACTGCCGAACATACCTGTCCAAAGCGCACTATAACCAACAATTGGATCATAGCCACTAACCAGCATTACAATCGCTCCAACAATTAAACCAAAAATAACGGATAGTACTGGGACTAAAATATTTATCGTTCGCTCTGTTAAAAGTTTTTTAGCCATTTGTACCCACCTGCTCTTTCTCTGTTCCTCCAGCCATTAGCAAACCAAGCTGTTGTTCATTTGTGCCTTTCGCATTCACAATTGCTACAATTTTCCCTTCATAGATAACCGCAACCCGATCACTCACATTTAAAATTTCTTCTAATTCTAAAGATAAAAGAAGAACCGCTTTCCCATTATCTCTCTGCTCGATTAATTTTTTATGAATAAATTCAATTGCACCTACATCTAAACCACGTGTTGGCTGTGCTGCAATTAATAAATCCGGATTACGATCTACTTCACGTGCAATAATAGCTTTCTGCTGATTCCCACCAGATAGAGCACGCGCTAATGTTTGTTCGCTAGGTGTACGTACATCGAACTGTTCAATAAGTGCCTTCGCTTTCCCTGTGATTTTGCTAAAGTTTAAAATCCCCTTCTTTGAAAATGGATTTTTATAGTACGTTTGCAAAACTATATTGTCTCTAACAGAAAAATCAAGAACTAGTCCGTGCTTATGACGATCTTCTGGAATATGACCAATTCCTTCTTCTGTAATTCTTCGAACAGGCCAATTCGTTATTTCTTTCCCTTTAATTGCAATAGAACCTGACTCAACTTTTCGTAAACCAGTAATTGCTTCTATTAATTCGCTTTGTCCATTTCCATCGATTCCTGCAATACCAACAATTTCCCCCGCACGAACAGTTAAGTCAAGGCCTTTTACAGCAGGCAGTTGGCGTGCATCGTGAACAACAAGATTTGCAATAGAAAGTACCTCTTCTTTGGGCGTAGCGTCTATTTTTTCTGTTTTAAAATTCACTTGACGTCCGACCATTAGTTCTGCAAGTTTATGTTCATCCGTATTTGCAACGTCAACAGTTCCAATCCCTTTTCCTTTGCGAATAATTGTACAACGATCGCAAACTTCCATAATTTCTTTCAATTTATGAGTAATAAGAATGATAGATTTTCCTTCTTGCACAAGCTTTTTCATAATTTGAATCAATTCATGAATTTCTTGTGGTGTTAACACTGCAGTCGGTTCATCAAATATTAAAATTTCCGCTCCACGGTAAAGTGTTTTTAAAATTTCAACACGCTGTTGCATACCAACAGAAATATCCTGTATTTTCGCGTATGGATCTACAGCTAAACCATATTGTTCAGACAACTTTTGAATCTCTTTAGCAGCTTCTTCAACAGCTATTTTCCCTTTTTTCTTCGGTTCATTACCGAGAATGATATTCTCTGTAACTGTAAAATTATGAACAAGCATAAAATGTTGATGGACCATCCCAATACCAAGATCATTCGCAATATTCGGATTTGTAATTTTTACAGGTGTTCCTTTAATTTTAATTTCACCCTGTTCTGGCTGATACAAACCGAATAGTACATTCATCAATGTGGATTTCCCTGCACCATTTTCTCCAAGTAAAGCATGTATTTCTCCCTGTTTTACTTGCAGCGTAATATCATCATTCGCTACAATGCCTGGGAATACTTTCGTAATATTATTCATCTCAATTACGTATTCCATTTCGTTCCTCCTTTTAACAGGGAACATTCCCCTATTACACTATTAACTTATTAAGCAATTTGGAAGTTTTATACATACAAAGGTTAGTTCTAAGAACTAACCTTTGCTATTTCTCTATCTTTATTTTTTTAGAGAAGCTTCATATTCTTTATATTCTTTATCTGTAGCTGGTACTTTAATTTCTCCAGCTGTAATTTTCTTTTCAAATTCTTCTACTTTTGTTAAAATCTCAGGGTTAACTTTTTTCACGTTATCAGTTGTTTTTGCAATACCAACACCGTCATCTTTTAAGCCAAACGCTTCAATTTTACCACCTTTTAATTTTCCATCTTTCGCTTCTTTTGCTACTTTTTGTACAGCGATATCAACACGTTTTACCATTGAAGTTAATGTTACGTTTTCAGGCATACCTTCTTGATTTTGGTCACGGTCAACACCGATTACCCAAACGTTTTCACCTTTTTTCTTACGGTTTTTCGCTTCAGTGAATACACCGTTACCTGTACCACCAGCAGCATGATAAATAACATCTACGCCTTGACCATACATTGCTGACGCAAGAACTGTACCTTTTTCAGGCTTATCGAATGCTTCAGCATATTCAGATACGATTTCAATATTTGGATTCACTGCCTTAGCACCAGCTTTAAATCCATTCTCGAATTTACTAATTAAATCACTCTTCATTCCACCAACAAATCCTACTTTATTCGATTTTGTTGACATAGCTGCCACCGCACCTACAAGGAATGACCCTTCATGATCTTTAAATGTAATACTTGTTACGTTTGGTGCATCTACAACAGTATCAACAATTGCAAATTGTTGTTTTGGAGATTCTTTTGCTACTTCTTTAATTGCTCCCTCTAATTTATACCCAATACCGAAAGCTAAATCATACTTATCTTTTGAAAATTTCTTTAAGTTCGGAATATAATCCGCTTCTTTTTCAGATTGAAGATAACGATAATTTGTCTTCTCTTTTAATCCATTATCTTTACCAAACTGTTGTAATCCTTCCCAAGAAGATTGGTTAAATGATTTGTCATCAACGCCCCCAACATCTGTAACCATACCAACCTTAAACTCTTTATCCCCTTTTTTGTCACTATCCGCTTTATCCGAGTTACCACATGCACCTAACACTGTACTTGCTGCTAACGTTAACGATAATAAAAGACCTGTTTTTTTCTTCATACTAGAAACCCCTCCTGAAATGTTTTGTCTAATGATTCATACGCTGCTGTCCCTTACTTCTTGCTGTCACCTCCCTAAAAAGGAACTTCCCTACATACGTTTTCTTAATACGTGGAAGCTAAACTTATCAGCTCTAAAGTAATTAATAGAATATAAGATTGGCTCATCATTTTGATCATAGTGCATTTGTTTTAAAACTAGCAGTGCCGTTTCAGGTTCACATTCTAAAATCGGTGAAATTTTCGGGTGATAACCAATCGGTTCAATGTGAGCAACTGCGTATGTGATACGCTTGTGCGTATTATTATGTATTACTGTAAGCAGCGATTCCTCATTGTATCCCGATAAATCTGGTAATATCTCTTTTGCCAGTTTATCAATGCAATATACAACTGGTTCCCCATCCGCTGTACGAACACGTTCAATCATTACTGCGCTAAAAGCATCTTCACAATTAAATTTCTCTTTTTCTTCTTCTGTTAAAGTTGTTGTAGATGATGATAAAAAGATTGTTCCTGGTGTTTTCCCCACACTAGAAATCATATCTGTAATACTAGAAAGTTGCTCTATTCCGGAAGAAAATAACGGCTTCGCATTTACAAATGTCCCTACACCATGTCTACGAATAACAACATTTTCTTCTTCTAAAATACGTAGTGCTTCCCTTAAAGTTGCCCTACTTACACCAAGTTCTTTCGCTAGATCAAACTCTGAAGGTAACTTTTGTTTTTCTTTGTAAGCCCCATCTTTAATTTTTCCTTTGATGTGATCAATCACCCGCAAATATAGGTGACGACTATCGGATTTTACTGACATAAGACTCCCCCGCATTTCAATTATTCGACCTCTGATGTAAGACTTCTTTTCTCTTTTTTCAACTTACAACATAGTATAAATTACTAAATACTAAAAATAAGCGTAATTATCGAATAAATATTAATAATTTTTCAAGATGAAATTTTCACACTTTATTCCATAAAAAAAACTTTGTACCATAAACATTTCTCATATAGAGAAAAAGTTCGGCACAAAGATTCCTTACATCCTTTGTTACACACTTTTCCCCTCATAGTCTAGCAATTCATGGTTGCCAGGTAGAAACTTATGGACCTTATCTCCAAGATTATATGAGGCAGTGATTCTTTTCGAAGTAATCTTACCACTTGCTCCCATATGTGTCAACAGATTTCAACATTTTTCTACATTAAATATCGAACGTTTTGAAAACCAAAACGATAAGCATTCGTATTCTAAAGGACCCTTAAAAATGTAAGCCCTTTCTTAGTCGATGACTATAGTATATAACAAAAACAGCATATAAAAAAGCCTAATTGTAAAAACAATTAGGCTTTTTTTAAGAACTTTTTTCTTGCACATCTTTAATGAGTACTCCCCTTGGTTTACTACCTTCATAAGGACCTACTACACCATTCATTTCCATGGCATCAATTAAACGAGCTGCTCGCGTATATCCTACTCTAAATCTACGTTGTAACATAGAAACAGATGCTGTTTGCATTTCTACTACAAGCTGAACCGCTTCATCGTATAATTCATCTTCTACTTCCTGCTTTGTTTCAGGAACATCTTGTGGAATCATATCCTCTTGATATTGCGCTTTTTGCTGCGCAATAACAGATTCTACGACTCTCTCAACTTCATCATCTGATAAAAATGCCCCTTGTACACGAACAGGTTTCGATGCACCAATTGGTATGAATAACATATCTCCACGACCTAGCAACTTTTCTGCACCACCACCGTCAAGAATCGTTCGAGAATCTATTTGGGAAGATACAGCAAATGCAATACGCGATGGAATATTCGCTTTAATAACACCTGTGATAACATCAACTGACGGGCGCTGAGTCGCAATAATTAAATGAATACCAGCAGCACGTGCCATTTGCGCTAAACGCATAATCGCATCTTCTACATCCGAAGAAGCAACCATCATTAAATCAGCTAACTCGTCCACAATTACTACAATATATGGTAATTCAGGTTGTTTCGCTTCCGATTGGCTATTATGTTCTTTAATATAATCATTATATCCTTCAATGTTACGCGTACCGCTATGCGCGAATAATTCATAACGACGCTCCATTTCACTCACAACTTTCTTCAAAGCCTGTGATGCTTTTTTCGGATCAGTTACGACTGGTGTTAATAAGTGCGGAACACCGTTATATACATTTAACTCTACCATTTTCGGATCAATCATCATTAATTTTACTTCATGCGGTTTTGCACGCATTAAAATACTTACAATAATTCCATTAATACATACACTCTTTCCACTACCAGTCGCACCAGCTACTAATAAATGGGGCATTTTATTTAAACGTGCCAATACAGCCTCTCCTGTAACATCACGTCCAAGACCGATTAATAACTTCTCTTCTGGGTGGTTATTCGCCTTTGAATCAAGAACTTCTCTCAGCGTTACCATAGAAACTTCTGAATTCGGAACCTCAATCCCTACAGCTGATTTCCCGGGAATAGGTGCTTCAATACGAATGTCTTTCGCTGCTAAAGCAAGCGCTAAATCATCACTTAAACTAACAATTTTACTTACCTTTACTCCCATATCAGGATACACTTCATATTTCGTAACTGCAGGACCTCTATGTACTTTTGTTACTTTCGCTTTCACACCAAAACTTTGGAATGTACGTTCCAATTTACGAGCATTTTCATAAATTTCCGCATTTTCATTTGTAACTTGCTTATTTTGGGGAAACTTTAATATATCAAGCGAAGGAAGCTTATAATCTTTATTTTCCACATTAGAAAATTGCATAGGAGGTGCTTTCGTTTCACCTTCTAGCGATTCAACGATTTTTTCTCCTCGTTTCTTGTGAGGTTGTTCTTCTGGCGCAGGCGGAACTGCCTCTTCAATAAACGGAGGAGTGATTAAATCATTTTCTTCTATCTGCTTTTCCGTCTCTTCACGTACTGGATAATTCTCAGTAAAATTCGAAATAATTGGTGGACCAATTTCTATTTCTTCTACTGGCTCAATAGCTTCTTCTTGTTCAGCAACACGTTCACGCCTCTTGCTTCTTGTTGTTTTTTTCTTTTCAGTTTGCTCGGCGACCCTTTGAGATTTCCAATCTTTATAATCCCCTTGCATTACTTGAAACTGACTTCTAAGAATTCTCCCTACCGGAGCAAGTACTTCTCCAATATGTTTATTTGTTATACAAAGTATTCCAAGAATAACTAAAATAATTCCAATGATATATGCCCCTACTTCGTCAAATAAGAAGTAGCACGTTGCGAACATCAATGCACCGAACATACCACCACCTAAATGAACACTATCCGGGCCCTTTTTCATTTCAAGGAAGAAGTAATCTTTTGTACTAACAATTACAGAAGTATTTTGCACAGCTCCATCTTTCGTAAGCAGGTTAAATAATGTAATATGACTAAACATTAATATTGCTAGTACAATTAAATAAACACCTATTAGCCGTTTATTTAAAAGGTTGGGCCATCCCCGCTTTATTACAAACGCAACAGATAAAGCTATTACACCTAACACACCAATTATGTACCACTCACCAAAGAAGAAGCGAAAAAATAACACAAACGATTTCCCTACAACACCTAGCTGTAAAATCGTAATAATCGAAAGTGCAAAAAGAGTCAACCCGACGATTTCATAATACAAAGTTGGCTTTATCGTACGTCTTGCCTTAGCCTTCGTCCCTCTTTGCTTTTGTTTTGCCATTTCTTCACCTCGTGTTCTAGAAATTAAGTACAACTTTCTTATAAAAAAGATCTACTTACATGTCTTTCTCTCTATTTTTCAGGTCTTTATATCTTCTATTTTTACACTTCTTGTAAAATGTTAAATAAACAGAAGAAAGCAGCCTACTCATGGCTGCTCAACCGTCTTGTTTTTTATATTATACCATAGCTCCTAAACAAAATCCTTCTTTTTGCTAAAAGGTAATTTTCTGTCCAGGCTCAAACTCTAGGTAGTGAGACGGATTCGTACTTAATACACGTACAATAGAGTAACATTGATTATCCTCCTCAGAAACCACTAATTCCACGCCATTTATATTCACAACTTTTTGGCTTTCGCATTGTGAATAATCGGCCGGATAAACAAGTTGCTCTGGCATAATTGTATATAAAATCATTGTAGCATTGTCCCTTCTGTACTATTATCCTTGCGTTCATCAATTAATTCGTTTAATTTTCGAAGTGCGCTACCAATACCACCGACACCATCTATAAGACCATACTTCACTGCATCTCCACCTATTACATTCGTCCCAATATCTCGCGTCAAATTCCCTTTTGCAAACATAAGCTCTTTAAAACGATCTTCCGTTACTTTCGAATGCTTTGTCACAAATCGAATGACTCTTTCTTGCATTTTATCCAAATACTCAAATGTTTGTGGCACACCTATAACAAGACCTGTTAAACGAATTGGATGAATTGTCATCGTCGCTGTTTCGGCAATAAATGAATAATCAGTTGAGACCGCAATCGGTACACCGATTGAATGCCCTCCTCCTAAAACAAGAGATACAGTTGGTTTTGAAAGCGAAGCCACCATTTCAGAAATCGCTAATCCAGCTTCAACGTCACCCCCAACTGTATTTAATATTAACAGTAAACCTTCAATTTTTGGATTTTGTTCAATCGCGACAATTTGCGGAATGATGTGTTCATATTTTGTTGTTTTATTTTGTGGTGGCAACTGAATATGACCTTCCACCTGCCCAACAATTGTTAAGCAATGAATACGCGATTCATTCATTTGTGGTACATTTGTCTGTCCAAGTTGCTGAATTTTCTCCACTATAGAAGCCTCTTTTGGAACTTCTTTCGGCTCAGCTTCTTTTTCTTCATTTGTATAACGATCACGTTCTGTCATATCGCATCCCCTTTCACTCGTATATAACTATTATTTCTTAAGTTATGAATTTCATTCGATAGGGTTAAAAAAGAAAAAGATCACCTGTAAAGGTGACCTTCTTTATACTTCCATAATAATCGGTAAAATCATTGGCTTTCTCTTCGTTTCTTCGTACAAGAACTGCCCTAATAATTCACGAATATTTTGTTTCAACATAGACCATTCAATTGTATATTCTTTAATTGATTGTTCAACAATCATACGTACAATATCTGTGGATCGTTCGATTAATGCTTCTGATTCACGAACATATACAAAGCCGCGTGAAATAATTTCTGGACCAGAGATTATTTTCTTTTCATCCTTACCAAGTGTTACAACAACAACTAAAATTCCATCTTGAGATAACATCTTTCTATCTCGAAGAACGATGTTACCGACGTCACCTACACCTAATCCATCAATTAAAACATTACCAGCTTGCACTTTACCAGCTAATTTTGCTTCATCGTCACCAAAAGCAATTACATCGCCTTTTTCTACGATAAAGATATTCTCTCTCGCAATACCTACATCTTCCGCTAAATACGCATGTGCTTTTTGCATACGGAACTCACCATGTACGGGTACAAAATACTTCGGCTTCATTAAATTTATCATCAGCTTTAATTCTTCTTGGCTACCATGACCTGAAACGTGAACTTTTCTTTCACCGTAATAAATAACCTCAGCACCAGATCTAAATAACAAGTCAATAATTTTTGATACAGATACTTCATTTCCTGGAATTGGAGAAGCTGCAATAATAACAGTATCACCTTTACGAATTGAAATTTGTTTATGAGCTTGTTTCGCCATTCTAGAAAGGGCTGCCATCGGTTCCCCTTGACTACCAGTCGTTAAGATAGCTACCTTTTTTTCCGGGAAATTGTCTATTTCTTGTAATGAAATAACCATACCTTCCGGAACATCTAAATAACCAAGACGTCTTGCAATATCTACCACTTTCACCATGCTACGTCCTACTACCGCTACTTTCCTTCCAGTTTCAGCAGCTGCATCAAACACTTGTTGAATACGGTGTACATTCGATGCAAATGAAGCAACAATAATACGTCCTTCTGAACTATAGAATACTTTAGAAATCTCTATACCAACTTCTTTTTCCGAACCTGTATAACCAGGACGTTCAGCGTTTGTACTATCAGATAACAAGCAAAGTACGCCTTCATTTCCAATTTGCGCCATTTTCCCAAGATCTGCTCCACTATTTCCGATTGGAGTTTGATCAAATTTAAAGTCTCCTGTATATACTACAGCACCTTTTGATGTATGGAAACAAACACCCACAGAATCCGGAATACTATGTGTCGTTCCGAAGAATGACACATTTGTTGAATTAAACTCTACTGTTGAATTCGAGTCAATTGTTTTTAAGTCTACACGGCCTAACATTCCTGCTTCGCCAAGCTTTTCTTGTATAAGTCCTACCGTTAATTTCGTCGCATATACTGGAATAGATAATTTACGAAGCACATAAACAATTCCACCAATATGATCTTCATGACCATGGGTAATAAATAGTCCTTTTACTCGCTCTTGATTTTCTACTAAATATGTAATGTCAGGAATAACAATATCAATCCCAAACATTTCATCTCCCGGGAACATCAATCCGGCATCTACAATAAAGATTTCAGAATCAATTTCAACACAGTACATGTTTTTTCCGATTTCACCTACTCCGCCAAGAGCAAATACTTTAACAGACTCATTCTCTTTTCTCTTCATGTTGTTGCCTGGTTTAAAAATCTTGCAAACACTGATTTCACTAAAATTGCAGAGACACCAGGGGAAACTCTACAACCACCATATATTCACCGTCCAAGACGAATGTCCTTACCGTTATGCGATATCATGTCCTTGTTAATTTTTTAAACCAGGTTTCACCTCTCTTTCATTATATAAATCAAATATCTTATTCGATATGATATGAAAATTTCATTAAATCTTAATTTTTACCAATTTTGCTAAGCATACCCGTACTAAGCTACTTAGCCATATTATAACTGATACAAGAAATAGAACACAAGTTAAATTATGCGAAAGACAAGAGAAGACACTAAAATGAGATTATAATTTAAGAGGGCAAAATTCATATCAGTTTTACTATTTTCCCTACGTAATAAGAGTTTGATGGAAAAATATTCATGTAAATTCTTTACATAAACATGAAACGATATTCACTAAAAAATCTTATCTCTGTAATCAGTTTCTTACTAATTCTCCCCCCTGCCATCCCCTTCTTATTACAGCCTATTAACTATAGCTAATTTTCAGCACTTACATATAGTTAGTCAAAATAAAAATGACCTAGTTTCACACTAGGTCATTTTTATTAACGAGGAATAGATTGCATTACGGATTGTAACGTTATTCTTTCTTCTTCCGTTAATGGAAGAAGTGGCAAACGTACAGAACCTACATCTAATCCCACCATTTGTAATGCTGTTTTTACTGGTGTTGGGCTCGGCGCCATAAATAGTGCATCCGTTACTTTTACTAGTAATTGATGTAATTTCTGCGCTTTTTTGAACTCTCCAGCTTGGAATGCAGCAATCATTTCTTGCATTTCATTCCCGATAACATGAGATGCTACAGAAACAATACCTTTTGCTCCAATTGCCATAGCTGGTAATGTTAAACCATCATCACCGCTGTATACTGCAAAGTCGTCCGCTGTTTTTTCAATGATTTCTGTCATTGTTAATACATCGCCGCCTGCATCTTTAATCGCAACAATGTTTTCTATTTCTGATAAACGAACAACTGTATCAACGGAGATTTGTACAATAGATCGTCCTGGAACATTATATAGCATTACCGGAAGCGGAGTGCTTTCAGCGATTGTTTTAAAGTGCTGGTACATCCCTTCTTGACTCGGTTTATTATAATACGGTGCCACTAGCATAACTGCATCAACACCAACTTCAGTTGCCTTTTTTGTTAAATCGACAGAAGCATGCGTATTATTGCTACCTGTTCCAGCGATGACGGGCACCCTTTTATCGACAACAGATACGACATGGCGATATAACGCTACTTTTTCTTCTGATGTTAATGTAGGAGATTCTCCAGTCGTCCCTCCTACCACGATTGCTGTTGTACCGTTATCAATTAAATAATTTACCAATTTCGTTGTCTTTGCAAAATCGATATTACCATTTTTATCAAACGGTGTTACCATCGCGGTTGCAATTGTCCCAAAATCTATCATGATCTCACTCCTTATTGTTCCAGTTGCTTTTCTTTTGAAAGCTCAAATGCACTATGTAATGCATTCACAGCCTCCACTAAATCGGCTTCTTTTACAAGAACCCAAATTGTCGTATGACTATCTGCTGATTGCAGAATTTGAATACCTTTTTCCGCTAAAGCTGTGACAATTTTCGCTGTAACCCCTGGAATACCTGCCATTCCAGCACCAACGATAGAAACCTTCGCACAATGCTCTGTCACCACTGGATCATATCCAAGTTGCTTTAAAACCTCAACTGCACGCGCTGATACACTATCCTTTACTGTGTAAGCTACACCAGTAGGAGAAATGTTAATTAAGTCCACACTAATCCCTTCATTAGCCATTTCTTTAAACACGTGTTGTTGTAAATCATATGCAGTTTCTTTTGCAAGCACTTTAATTTGCGTTACGTTTGACACATGGGCAATCCCTGTAACAGGACGTTCTTCTACATCCTGCCCTTTTGTAGCACCATCATATGCCGCAATAAGCGTACCTTCACTATCAGAATACGTAGAACGTACACGAAGTGGTACTTTTGCATGCATCGCAATTTCAACCGCACGCGGATGAACAACTTTCGCACCCTGATAAGCCATGTTACAAATCTCGTTATATGTTACAGTTTGAAGATGACGTGCATCTTTTACGATACGAGGATCCGCAGTCATAACACCTTCAACATCTGTGAAGATATCGATATATTCAGCATGAAGCGCAACACCTAATGCTGAAGCTGAGGTATCACTACCTCCGCGTCCAAGTGTTGTCGTATCTCCATTTTTCGTTTGACCTTGGAATCCAGTCACGACGATAACATCTACATTTTGTAACTCTTCATGTATACGATCGCAATTCATTTCAATAATCTTAGCATTCGTAAAGTCATTATTCGTTACAAAACCAGCTTGCGCACCATTTAATGCTGCTGCTTTTATACCATTCTCATTCAACATGTTAGAGAAAACAATTGCTGAGATTAATTCTCCGCATGATAATAATAAATCTTGCTCACGTTTAGAAATATTAGGTTCCTCTTGATTTACAAGACTTAATAACGTATCAGTTGCATACGGTTCACCTTTACGGCCCATTGCTGATACAACAGTAACTACTTTATAACCAGCAGCTAACGATTTTTTTATATGGTGAAGCGCATGCTTGCGCCCATTGTCATCACGTACTGATGTACCACCAAATTTTTGAACAATAATTTTCATATTTTGCACCTTCTCTTAGCCGTTTACACTAATTGTAATTTTACTAAGCGCTCTGCAATTTGAACAGAATTCCATGCAGCGCCTTTTAATAAGTTATCAGATACGACCCAAAGGTGGAATCCTTTATCATTATTTAAATCTTTACGGATTCTTCCAACGAATACTTCATTTTTACCTACTGCAGTAGCTGGCATTGGATATAACTGCTCTGCTGGATTATCTTGCAGTACAATACCTTCTGCATTTGCAAGTAAGTTTTTCATTTCTTCTACTGTTACGCCTTCTTTATCTACTTCAATGTACACAGACTCGGAATGACCCGATACAACTGGTAAACGTACACATGTCGCAGCTACTTCTAATTCAGGCATATGCATAATTTTTTTCGTTTCATTAATCATTTTCATTTCTTCGAATGTAAATCCATTATCTTGGAATTTATCAATCTGTGGAATAGCATTAAAAGCGATTTGGAAATGCTTTTCGTCACCTGATACAGGTAAAACATTCGCCTTTACTTCTTCGCCATTTAAGATTGCTTGTGATTGTTCATGAAGTTCTTCAATAGCTGCCGCACCAGCACCTGATACAGCTTGATATGTGGAAACGATTACTCGTTTTAAACCATATTGCTGGCGAACTGGTTCAAGAGCTACTACCATTTGAATTGTAGAACAGTTTGGATTTGCAATAATACCATTATGTTCTTTTAAATCATTTTCATTTACTTCAGGTACAACAAGTGGCACGTTTTCTGTCATACGGAATGCACTTGTATTATCAACAACAATTGCACCGCGCTTTGCTGCTTCTGGCGCTAATTGTTTCGATACAGATCCACCTGCACTAAATAGTGCAATATCTACTCCTTCAAAACTTTCAGGAGTTGCCTCTTGAACTGTAAATTCTTCGCCTTTAAATACAAGTTTCTTACCTGCAGATCGTTTAGATGAAAGTAACGTTAACTTCCCAATTGGAAATTCTCGTTTCTCTAAAGTATTTAACATTTGTTCACCAACTGCGCCGGTTGCTCCAACTACAGCGACATGAAAAGTTTTTTGCTTTTCCATCACTATGCCCCTTTCTAGATACCAATCCTTCTATAACTTAGAATTAGAAGGAGCTTACAATGCCCCCTCTAATCTTAATAACGTTAATTTTATCATATTCTACAGTAAGAATGATGGTTTCAACAAAAATTGTACGTTTTTTTCGTTTTTTAATTCATATATCTGAATTTTTCTACAACAACAGGTTGTAATTGTTTTCCTTGTAGCGCTTCCAATACTGTATCTTCAAGTAACTCCATACGAGCTACCATTGAGTTCGGTTTTTTCTCTGGTGCATCTTGGCCAAATGGTACGAAGTAGATGTCTTTTGTAGCCATTAGGCGCATGAGGTTGACGCCAACAGGGTGATGACAATATAAATATTTCTTCTTTCTTCTATTATATTGCCATTTCACATCCTGTAAATTTATTTTCATTCCCAAGCATATATATCATACGTTTTTTATTAATACAATAAACGAATTCAACAGTATTGTATTAATTTGGTTGGCAAGTTCTATTTCGATAGTGAGTTTATGAAAGCATAAACTGCCCCCAAACGTTGAGGATCGGATACGGTGTAATTTTTTCAAAAGC
>NZ_JBFUIV010000019.1:0-106188 GCF_056401715.1 Bacillus sp. P4_E1 | reverse complement strand
CTCTAGGACCAGTGGAACCAGTAGCGCCCGTGTTACCTCTAGGACCAGTGGAACCAGTAGCGCCCGTGTTACCTCTAGGACCAGTGGAACCAGTAGCGCCCGTGTTACCTCTAAGACCGGTCGCACCAGTAGCGCCCGTGTTACCTCTAAGACCGGTCGCACCAGTAGCGCCCGTGTTACCTCTAGGACCAGTGGCACCAGTCACGCCCGTGTTACCTCTAGGACCAGTGGAACCAGTAGCGCCCGTGTTACCTCTAGGACCAGTGGCACCAGTCACGCCCGTGTTACCTCTAGGACCAGTGGAACCAGTAGCGCCCGTGTTACCTCTAGGACCAGTGGCACCAGTCACGCCTGTGTTACCTCTAGGTCCGGTAGCACCAGTAGCGCCCGTGTTACCTCTAGGTCCAGTAGGTCCAGTAGGTCCTCTGCCGAACGAAGCTGAATTAACTAGAGTAGTTTGTAACTCTGCAATTAATTTAAGGAGTTCTTGGAGTGTACAAGGATCAATTCGGAATAACTTTGTAATGTAAAGTAAATAATTAATTAAAATTTGAAGTTCAACAAATACAGCACTTGCTACGAAGGTTGGATTTTTTAATATAGTTATTAAGTTTTTAATGATGGCTAATCCTTGTGCTTTCAGAGCGGAGGTAGTGTCTAGTGAACAGATGAATTTGCTTAGTAGGTGCAATGTATCTATTAGATTCTCAATGTTTTTGGGAGATGGATTGGCGAAAAGTTTAGGGATTATTTTTATTAAATCGTTAATGATTGCACGGAATGTTCTAATTTGCGCTTTAGTAATTGGAATCGTTGGGGTAGTTGGAATTCGTCCAGCGCTAGTTGGAAAGCATGGATTGGAGTATTTATTTTGATTGTCGTTAAAGCGAGACATTAAATCTCTCCTTTCTAATAAGAATGTGAACGAAACTCATCATAGTAGATGCAGAGAGTAGTTAAATGGTCATAGTGAAATGGATTCTTTCGAGAAAAAAATAAAAAAAACGCCTTATTATAGGGCGTTTTTTTTATTTTCAGCATATTGATAATATCGCTTTAGTGAAATTTTTGATTTGAAGCCAACTAATTTTATGATTTCTGGCTCTGGGGTTTGTTTTTTTATTAGGCGTAAAATAAACGTGTTCCGGAAATGTTGTCCAGAAATGCCTTTACGTAAATTCGCTCTTGCTACTTCAAGTCGGATCATTTTTTGGATAGCGATTTCTGTTAGTGCTTTTGGTGCATTGTTTTCGTATACCCATCTGTATGTTCCGCGGTTAAAATCGAATGCAACAAACAACGGGTCATTACTATGGTATTTAGGACGAACTGGTTCTGGAATACTTTTATAATATGTGTACAGTTGTTTTTTGTCTTCGATTGCTAATGTGATTGTTCTTTCTACTCCTGCGGTTGCTGGAATAGAAAGTGTATTAGTTTCAAAATGAACGTGATGCATAGTTAATGCTGTAAGCTCTTGTAAGGATAGTCCGTAGTCGATTAATATACTTAAAATGGCGATATTACGATCCATTAATAATGGACGAACGGGACGCTGTTTTTCTGAAAGTCCTTCTAATGAAGTGACTATATGCTTTAATCTTTTTTCTTCATCGGATGAAATGAAATCTTCATTACGCAATGCACGGTTTGGTTGAATAGTAATTTCCATATCATTCAATGGATTTGGAATGTTAAGAAAATGATGYATTCTATTTAATACAATAAATACACGATGCATTGTTTTCTCAGAGTAGTGTCGATTCTTTTTTAAGTCTGAAAAGTAATCTTCATAGTCTTTTGTACAAAGTGTTGCCCATATATTACTGGAAGGGAGCTTTTTGTTTTTTTCTAACCAATGTCCAAAATCTTCAATGTCATAAACGTAACGTTTAATGGTTGAAGACTTTCGGCCTTTATTCAATAAAAAAATAGAAAAGGCTTGTATTGTATCATGGAATTCCGTTGTTTCCATAGTCCCACCACCTTGATTATTTCTTATATTATAGCAAACTTTTCTGAAAATAGGCATTTGCAAGAGGGACTGGAATAATAATATTTGGTGAGTGGATAAAATGAGGTGATTGTATGGAACAATCGATGCGTAAGAAAAATAACAATCAAATTAATATTGTATTAAACCATCGAAAGAAAATTTCGTTACCGGCATCAGAAAATAAAACGGTAATTTCAAGTGAAACCACTACTAAACATGAGATGTTGCAGAGAATTGAAGAAGAGATGGGAAAGCTTGTTGGGATGGATGAAATAAAAAAGATAATAAAAGAAATTTATGCTTGGATTTATGTAAATAAAAAAAGACAAGAGATGGGGTTGAAATCTGAGAAGCAAGTGCTTCACATGTTATTTAGGGGGAATCCCGGTACTGGGAAGACAACCGTTGCTAGAATGATAGGGAAATTGTTGTTTGAGATGAATATTTTATCGAAGGGGCATTTAGTTGAAGCAGAACGTGCTGATCTTGTGGGGGAGTATATCGGTCATACAGCGCAAAAGACGAGAGATTTAATAAAAAAGGCCATGGGAGGTATTTTGTTTATTGATGAGGCGTATTCTTTAGCGCGGGGGGGAGAGAAGGATTTTGGGAAGGAAGCTATTGATACACTTGTGAAGCATATGGAAGATAAGCAGCACGGTTTTGTATTAATTTTAGCTGGATATTCAAGAGAGATGAATCATTTTCTTTCATTAAATCCAGGGTTACAATCTCGTTTTCCATTTATTATTGAATTTGCGGATTACTCGGTAAATCAGCTGTTGGAAATTGGAAAGAGAATGTATGAGGAGCGTGAATATCAGTTATCTAAAGAAGCGGAGTGGAAATTTCGAGATCATTTACATGCGGTAAAGTATTCGTCGCAAATTACATCGTTTAGTAATGGGCGATACGTACGGAATATTGTTGAAAAATCGATTCGTACACAAGCTATGCGATTGTTACAAGAGGATACGTATGATAAATATGATTTAATTGGGATATCAAGTATGGATTTAATGCTTGAAGAGGAGACGCACAGTACGTAAACTGTGCGTCTGTTTTTATGCATAAGTTCGTTTACTCTTTTTTTGCTTTTTCTTGGTGAGTTTTATGAAGACGTTCCATTTTAGCGCTCTTTTCGTGCGCTGAATTTGGATCATGTCCAAATTGGTTTACTGAGCTTTTTTGAACTCCTTTATTAACATGGTTTGTCATTTGCATTCACCTCGCTTTAAAAATTAGTATAAACATTATGTAAAGAAAAACTCGTTAGAAAAGAAAAACCTCTTTACGATATGTAAAGAGGTTAGATTGCTATTTATGCATTGAGCGCTCCTTTGTATCGATGCGTCTATGCGGTAAATGCCATTTGTAATGAATAGAAACCATGCGGAAGCAAACAATTAAAATGAATAAGGTGTATAGAGCCCAATCGCTAACGATGACTTTAGCGCCAATCAAAAAACCGGCTAAAATCGTCCAAAACGCATATACATCAGCTCGAAGGACGAGAGGTTTTCTACGTGCTAAAAGATCACGAATAATACCGCCGCCAATGCCAGTTAAAACAGCAGCTACAATTGTAGCGCTAATTGGTAAATTTAATTTTTGGGCGTATAGAGCTCCTTGTACGGCGAACGCTGATAAGCCGATGGCATCTGTGATGTTTTCCCACTTTTTCCAATGTTTAATTAATTTATTAGGAAAAAGAAAAATGATCGTCATTGATAATAGTGCGATTTGGAATAACATGTCTTGTTGCCAAAACGCGACGATTGGATAACCGATTAATAAATTACGAAGGGCACCTCCCCCAAATGCGGTTGCCATTCCTAAAATATATACCCCGAAAATATCATAATCCTCTTCCATTGCAACAATGGCTCCGCTTAGTGCGAAAGCGATTGTGCCTATGATGCTAAAAATCTCCCATGCCATGAATTTTCTCCCCCGCTAACTAGATGAAATGTGCTTCCTCTGCTATTATATTAGAAGGTTTAAATTTCGAAAAGGATGAGTGAACATATTTGATGGAAGAAAAAGAAAAAATCATATTAGTTGGCTGTCAATTGCCACAAGATGATGATGAAAAATTTATGCATTCCATGAAAGAGCTTGCATCGCTAGCGAAAACTGCGCGAGCGGAAGTGTTAGTATCAACGACGCAAAAGCGCCCGAAGTTTCATCCGGCGACTTATATAGGAAAAGGTAAACTAGAAGAGCTTGCAGCGTTGACGGAAGAATTAGAACCAGCTGTTATTGTTTTTAATAATGAGTTAACACCAAGTCAAATTCGGAATTTATCTTCAGTATTAGATGCGAGAGTGATTGACCGAACGCAGTTAATACTAGATATTTTTGCGCAACGTGCGAAATCGAGAGAGGGTAAGCTTCAAGTAGAATTAGCTCAATTGCAATATACAATGCCGCGCCTTATGGGACAAGGTCTTGCTTTATCACGTCTTGGTGGTGGAATTGGTACAAGGGGACCAGGAGAGACGAAGCTTGAGACAGATCGTCGTCATATTCGATCTCGTATTGATGAAATAAAGAGACAACTAGCGGTTGTTGTGGAGCATCGAAAGAGATATCGTGAGAGAAGAAAAGATAATAAAGTGTTTCAAGTTGCGTTAATTGGGTATACAAATGCAGGAAAATCTACGTTGTTTAATAGATTAACGGAAGCTGATACGTTTGAAGAAAACTTATTGTTTGCAACGCTAGATCCGACGACAAGAAAGATGCCGTTACCTTCTGGTTATACAGTGCTTTTGACTGATACGGTTGGTTTTATACAAGATTTACCTACGTCACTAATTGCTGCTTTTCGATCTACGTTAGAAGAAGCTGGGGAAGCGGATGTTATTTTACATGTTGTTGATTCAGCAGATCCTAATTATGTAGGGCATGAGCAGACAGTAAAACAATTATTGTCGGACCTTGAAATTAATCGTATTCCTATTATTACGTTATATAATAAAAAAGATAAATTGCATCAAAACTTCATTCCATTTCCGAAAAGTGATTTCTTAATGACTAGTGCTTTTGAAGAAAGTGATTTATTGCGTATAAAAGAAGCGCTAGAAACGAAGATGAAGGAAGAAATGGATGATTATCAAGTGGAAATCCCTCCGAGTGAAGGTAGGTTATTAACGCTTTTAAAGACAGAAACAATATTAACTAAAATGGAGTTTCTAGAAGATAAATTTGTATATGATTGTACAGGGTATATATTTGCTCATTCATCGCTTAAGGGGCAATTAAAGAGATTTTTAGTGGAAGAAGGAGAAAATAATGTTTGATCGTTTGAAAAATGGAGAAAAAATTGCTCCAATCGTAAAAGAAGTAGAAAGTCAAATTATAGAAGTACATAAACATGTGGATGAAGTGATTGAGAGTAACCAATTTCGTGTATTAGAAAGTTTTCGTAAACACAAAATTAGCGATTCGCATTTTATTCCGACGACAGGTTATGGTTATGATGATATTGGTCGTGACACGTTAGAAAAAGTGTATGCTGATGTATTTGGGGCAGAAGCGGGTCTTGTTCGTCCGCAAATTATTTCAGGTACTCACGCAATTTCGACAGCTCTATTCGGTATTTTACGTCCAGGAGATGAACTGCTATACATAACAGGAAAACCATATGATACGTTAGAAGAAATCGTTGGTGTACGCGGAAAAGGTGTAGGCTCATTTAAAGAATATAATATTGGTTATAACGCAGTTCCGTTAACTGAAGAGGGATTTGTGGACTTTGAATATGTTGCAACTGCGATCCATAGTAATACGAAGATGATTGGTATTCAGCGTTCAAAAGGATATGCTACTCGTCCGTCGTTTACTGTTTCACAAATTAAAGAGATGATTGCGTTTGTGAAAGAGATTAAACCTGATGTTGTTGTATTTGTAGATAACTGCTATGGCGAATTTATTGAAGAAGAAGAGCCATGTCATGTTGGTGCGGACTTAATGGCAGGCTCTCTTATTAAGAATCCTGGCGGTGGAATTGTTAAAACTGGTGGTTACATTGTTGGTAAAGAGCAGTATGTTGAAGCGTGTGCATATCGTCTAACATCTCCAGGAATCGGTGCGGAAGCAGGGGCATCTTTATACAGTCTGCAAGAAATGTATCAAGGTTTCTTCTTAGCGCCGCATGTAGCGGGACAAGCGCTAAAAGGTGCGATTTTTACAGCTGCATTTTTAGAAAAGTTAGGGATGAATACATCACCAGCTTGGAATGCACCAAGAACAGATTTAATTCAGTCTGTTCAATTTGATGATAAAGATCGTATGATTGCGTTCTGTCAAGCGATTCAATATGCATCTCCAATTAATTCTCATTTCACTCCATATGCAAACTATATGCCGGGTTATGAAGATGATGTAATTATGGCTGCGGGGACGTTTATTCAAGGTGCAAGTATTGAGCTGTCGGCTGATGGTCCGATTCGTCCGCCTTATGTTGCTTACGTGCAAGGTGGGTTAACTTATTCGCATGTAAAGATTGCGATTTGTTCTGCGATTGATGCGTTAATTGAAAAAAAACTATTAACAATTTCTTAAAGGAAAGCTGTCGATTTCGGCAGCTTTTTTCGTGTGGAAGTAATGATTTGTGCCATTAGAAAAAAAATGAAAAAATTCACAAAAAAATCATGTAAGAAAAGCTAACATCTATTGACACTAAACATAACATGGTATAAAATGAGAAACAGTTAAGGCGAAGGAGGAACTGAAACAATGAAAGAAGATAGACGTTCTGCTCCGCTGTTTCCAATTGGTATTGTAATGGATTTAACACAATTATCTGCACGTCAAATTCGCTACTATGAAGAGCATAATCTTATTTTTCCAACCCGTACAAAAGGGAATCGTAGATTATTTTCATTTAACGATGTAGATAAATTGTTGGAAATTAAAGATTTGTTAGATCAAGGCTTAAATATGGCCGGAATTAAACAAGTATTGCAAATGAAAGAAAATCAAACAGAAGCAGTGAAAGTAAAAGAAGAAACGAAAGAAATTTCAAAATCCGAGCTTCGCAAAATTCTTCGAGATGAACTACAACATACAGGTAGATTTAATCGGACCTCATTGCGACAAGGTGACATTTCAAGGTTTTTTCACTAAAGATAACTGATTCTGAAGGTGTTTAGAGGGACTAAGGAGGAATTTATAATGGCTAGGTACACAAAAGAAGATATTTTCCGTTTGGCGAAAGAAGAGAATGTAAAGTATATCCGTCTGCAATTTACGGACCTTTTAGGGGTAATTAAAAACGTAGAAATTCCAGTGAGCCAATTAACAAAAGCTCTTGATAACAAAATGATGTTTGATGGATCTTCTATTGAAGGTTTCGTACGTATTGAAGAATCTGATATGTATTTATATCCGGATTTAGATACTTGGGTAATTTTCCCTTGGACAGCTGAAAAAGGTAAAGTAGCTCGTTTAATCTGTGATATTTACAATGCTGATGGTACTCCATTTGATGGTGACCCACGTAACAACTTAAAGCGTGTGTTAAAAGAAATGGAAGCATTAGGATTCTCAGATTTCAATCTTGGACCAGAGCCAGAATTCTTCCTATTTAAAGTTGATGAAAAAGGAAATCCAACATTAGAATTAAACGATAACGGTGGATACTTCGACCTTGCGCCGATGGATCTAGGGGAAAACTGTCGTCGTGATATCGTTCTTGAACTTGAAGAAATGGGCTTTGAAATTGAAGCATCTCACCATGAGGTTGCGCCAGGTCAACATGAAATTGACTTTAAATATGCAAATGCAATTCGCTCATGTGATGACATTCAAACATTCAAGCTTGTTGTAAGAACGATTGCTCGTAAACATGGTTTACACGCAACATTTATGCCGAAACCATTATACGGTGTGAACGGTTCAGGTATGCACTGTAACTTATCACTATTTAAAAATGGTGAGAACGTATTCTTCGATCAAAACGGTGATTTACAATTAAGTGATGATGCTCGTCACTTCATCGCAGGTATTTTAAAACATGCGCCAGCATTTACAGCGGTAGCAAACCCAACTGTAAACTCTTACAAGCGTTTAGTACCTGGATATGAAGCTCCATGTTACGTAGCATGGTCTGCACAAAACCGTAGTCCATTAGTGCGTATCCCTGCATCTCGTGGTATTAGTACACGCGTAGAAGTACGTAGTGTTGACCCAGCTGCGAACCCGTATTTAGTAATGGCTACATTATTAGCAGCAGGTCTTGATGGAATTAAAAATAAATTAACTCCACCAGCTGCAGTAGACCGTAACATCTACGTAATGACAAAAGAAGAGCGTGAAGAAGCAGGTATCGTTGACTTACCAGCAACATTAGCGCAAGCGTTAGTTACTTTACAATCTAATGAAATCGTATGTGGCGCATTAGGTGATCATTTACTTGAGCACTTCATTGAAGCAAAAGAAATTGAGTGGGATATTTTCCGCACGCAAGTTCACCAATGGGAACGCGATCAATATATGTCTCTATACTAAGAGAGAAAAAAGCCCTAATACTACGGTATTAGGGCTTTTTTTATTTGTGGCAAATATAAAGGCTTGTGAAATGAATTGGATGGGTGCCCGCAAAAAGTCATGTGGATTATTTAAAATGCGTGCTAGCTATGAATGAAAATGTGGAAGTTGAAATATGGTGTGGATGTATTTAATTCGAAAATTAAGTATTGAAAAATATAGTACCTTGCAATAAACAATACTAAGTGGTATATTATGGATAAAATAGCTACCGTTTATTGAACAGTACTAAAATGAGAAAGGGGGATTGTCCTTGAACGTTCAGTTTAAAAAAGGTGTGTTAGAACTATGTGTTTTGGCACTAGTGAAACGTAAAGATAGTTACGGTTATGAACTTGTTCAGCAAATCTCTAATAAATTTTTAATATCGGAAGGTTCTGTATATCCGTTATTACGTCGTTTAACGAAAGAGGGATATTTTCAAACGTATTTAAAAGAATCCACGGAAGGACCGCCCCGTAAATATTATCAACTAACAGAGCAAGGAGAGATGCAACTTACTTTATTAGTAACAGAGTGGCGTGATTTTGCTAAAGGTGTTCAAGAAATTATTGAAGGGGTGGAATGGGATGAGTAAAGAGCAGTTTCTTAAAGAATTATCAAGTCATCTTAGAAAGTTACCAGAAGAAGAGCGACAAGATATTTTATTTGATTATGAAGAGCACTTTCAGTTTGGGATGGAAGAGGGGAAAACTGGATCAGAAATAATAAAAGGACTTGGCTCTCCGAAAGTAATTGCGAAAGACTTACTTGCGATGTATCGATTTGATGAAATGAAAAAAGATCCGTCGACTTCAAATGTGACAAGAGCTGTCATGGCAGCGGTTGGACTTAGTTTGTTTAATTTTATTATTGTGTTAGGCCCGTTAGTTGCAATTATAGCTTTTATATTTTCCTTTTGGGTCGGTGGGATTGCTAGTGTAGTGACACCATTTTTCGTTATTGTAAAAGTATTTATGGGCACTTTCATATGGTTGGATCTTTTCGTTAGTATAACGTTTGTCGGAGTAGGTTTGTTGTTATGTATTGTAGCTTATTATAGTACGAAGTGGTTTAAAAGATTATGTGTACGCTATGTAGTCTGGAACTTCAAAATGATAAAAGGGGAGTAGATGATGAAAAAGATATTATTAGTAGCTATCGCTTGTATCATTATTGGAGTAATAGGGATTTCACAAACATATGAAAAAGCAGTACAAACTGCAGAGAAAGGAGATAAAGAGGACGTAATTAAAAACGAAACGCTAAAAAATGTAGAAGTTAAGTTAGATGCTGGAGATATTGTTGTCCAAAAATCTCCTGATTCCTCTTTTTATGTAAAGCAAAAAGGAGACGTAAGTAAACAGGAGATTCGTATTGCTGAAGATGGTGATACATTAAAAATCATAGGGGAAATAGAAAAAGGTGTTTCATTTGATTTTTCATTTTACAATTTCGGATTTCAAACGCCTACATTGACTATATTAGTACCTGAACGTTCTTATCAAGAGATAAAAGTAAATTCATCCGCTGGACAAATAGAAATAAGTAATGTGAAAAGTGACCGCGTAAGTGTTGAAACACTCGCCGGAGAAGTGGATTTGAAACATGTAACAGCAAAGAGTGTGGAGGGGTCTACAAAAGCTGGTGAGGTGAATTTTAAAAAAGTAATAGGGAAAGTAACAGCAAAAACGGCTAGTGGGGATATAGATATTATTGATCATGATTCTAAATATGATTTAGAGGTAAGTTCAACTGCTGGAGATGTAGATATTACTTTATTGGAAAAACCACGAGATGCAGTTATAACTGGGCAAACTGCTGCTGGAGACGTGACAATTTTTAATGAAGACAATAAAAATATAACGATTGGTAATGGTAGTAAAAAGATTAGCGGTAAAACCGCTGCTGGAGATGTTACTATTGAAACGCGTTAATAATTAATGAAACGCATTCTTTTGAATGAACGGAAATCTATCAAAATATAAAAAGAAGATAATTACCTATATAAATAAGGGAATTATCTTCTTTTTATTATTTTTAATGTAAATCACGATATACGCCAATTACTTTTCCAATAACTGACACTTGTTTTAAAATAATAGGTTCTAGTGAAGAGTTTTCCGGTTGTAGACGGAAATGATCTTTTTCTTTATAGAAACGTTTAACAGTTGCTTCGTTATCTTCTGTTAAAGCAACTACAATTTCACCGTTGTATGCAGACTGTTGTTGGCGAACAACAACTAAATCACCATCAAAGATACCGGCTTCAATCATGCTATCTCCAGAAATGCGTAACATAAACACTTGATCTGCTCCAGCAACGATACTAGCTGGAAGTGGGAAGTGATCTTCTACACTTTCGACTGCTGTAATCGGTAAACCGGCAGTAACTTTTCCGATGATTGGAACTTGAATAACAGATTGTGTTTCCGTTCGGTTGTCACCTAAAATTTCAATTGCGCGTGGTTTTGTTGGATCGCGTCGAATATATCCCTTTTCTTCTAGTCGTGATAAATGTCCGTGCACTGTAGAACTAGAAGCAAGGCCGACTGCTTGACCGATTTCACGTACGGAAGGTGGATATCCTTTTTCTTGTACTTTTAGCTTAATAAAGTCGAGAATGTCTTGCTGGCGTTTCGTTAACTTTTCCATGTTTTCTAACACCTCGTTTTCTTTCATTTTTCTTATTATTAAGTATAACATGCGAAAAAACATTCTACAAACATAAGTTCGAACGAAAGGCAAATTTATGATACACTATAAGGAAAATATAGTGAGAAAGAAGGGTTCAAAATGAATGCAATTATTTATGCACGTGTGAGCACAACAAAAGAAGCACAGGAAACATCATTATTGCGTCAAAAAGATGAATTATTGCATTTAGCTGAGCGCTATCAAATGGATGTTACAAAGGTAATTGAGGAGCAGGCTAGCGGTTATACAATTGAACGTGATGGCATATTAGAAGTGCTAGATACAATTCGAGATGAACAAGTTGATGTACTACTTATACAAGATGAAACGCGTCTTGGTAGAGGAAATGCAAAGATTGCGTTAATGCATTGTTTACATAAAGAGGGGATAAAAGTTTATACGCACACGCATAGTGGTGAATTACAGCTTTCAGATTCTGATTCGATGGTGCTAAATATAATTGGGATCGTTGAAGAGTATCAAAGAAAGATCCACAATTTAAAAATTAAACGTGGCATGCAAAGAGCAGTGGAGAAAGGATTTCGTCCAGAAAATAATTTGAAAAATCGTCATTTAAGCGTAGGACGTGAGAAAAAAGAAGTGCCAATTGAGGAAATTGTACGTTTGCGCCGGAATGAATTAACTTTTGAAGAAATTGCAGCAACACTTCGTGGTTTTGGTCATGATGTTTCAAAAGCAACTGTACATCGAAGGTATGTAGAATATACAAAGCAATTGCTTGATAAAGAGGAATAACTATTGTATGATAATAATCAGTTTTGAGTAGAAGGGGGATTCGAGATGCCAAGTCAAGAACTCATTGAACGCATTAACTTCTTAGCGAAAAAAGCAAAAGCTGAAGGCTTAACTGAAGAAGAACAACGTGAGCGCCAATCGCTTCGTGAACAATATTTAAAAGGATTTCGTCAAAATATGTTAAACGAATTAAAAGGAATTAAAGTCGTTAACGAAGAAGGCACGGACGTTACACCGGCGAAATTAAAAGCTTTAAAAAAGCAGGATAATGCAAAATTAAATTAAAAGATGGGCATAGCCCATCTTTTTTTATTTGTTAAAATTGTTATTTAATAACTTTCCAGTTTTCATTTTTCGTTGCTTCTATCCTTTTATGCTTCAATATATAGTTAGCGATAAGTTCAGACATATCTGTTGGTATGTCTTTTACTACTGGTTTATTTTGAAACATAAAGAAGTTCCCGCCACCGCTTGCACGATAATTATTCATAACAACGTCATATTCTTCATTCATATTAAGAGGAGTGCCTTTATACTGCAAAGACTCTACTCTCTCTCCAATTGGTTTTGAAATGTTTAATACATACGAAATCCCTTCCCACATATCGTAATTATAGTGTTGTGGTTTTGGTTCTATATAGGTAGGGTTTACGATGATGGTTCCATCTGCTTTTAATGTGAAATAAGAAGCAGAGAGTTCGAGAGCATCTTTTATATCCGCTCCGGTTATTCTAATTACTTTTAATGTATTTGGATAAATATAATTAGAAACGATGTCACGCATTGTTACATGTTTCGGGAAACCTGGAGATGTATTATGAAACAAACTTGTACAAGAAATTGAAACATTAGCTATATCCATCTGTATTTTATTTATGAATTCAATAAAAGGATGGTCTTGCAAACGTGTTTGCATAGCATCGGAAATTTGCATATCCCCATAAATTATTCCAATAGGTTTATCAAGCCAATTTTGTGTTTTCTCTTCATAATTGGCAACCAAGGAAAGAACATCTTGGTCTGCCGCAATTCCTTGTACGGGCAATAACTCTGAATAACTCTCTTTTTTTACCCATTTTTGTTCTGCTTTTTCGAATGTTACTGTTACTTTTCCAACTGAGTGTCCATTGCATCCGGTCTGTAAAATTGTTACACCATTAATCACGGTGTGAGCGATTTCTCGGTGTTGGTGGCCTGTTAGTAAAATATCTATGCCTTCAATTTCATGGCACATTGCATATCCTTGGTTTTCACCTGTTAAAACTTCAGTCGGTACTCCGGTTTGTAAATCACGTTCAAATCCCCCGTGATAGGCTACGACTAGTAAATCTGGTTTTTCATGTTTACGGATGTAAGAAACCCATTTTTTTGTTGTTTCAAATGCATCTTCAAATTGTAAATCTTTAATATGATGTGCTTGTTCCCAATGGGGGATGTAATGCGTTGTCACCCCTAAAATAGCAATTTTTATATTTGATTCAATATGTTTTATTATATATGGTTTCCCGAAATAAGGTTCTTTTCTGTTTTTATCTAAAATGTTTGCTGATAGATAAGAAGAATTTGCAGTAGCCACAGCATTATTTAATATATCCATTCCGTAATTAAATTCATGATTTCCGATAATTGCAATGTCATACTCTAAGTAGTTGGCTAATAAGGACATTGGGTTTTCCATATCTTTTTCGTATGTAGCGTAATGATAAGTAAATGGTGTTCCTTGAATGAAGTCCCCGTTATCAATCAGAAGAACGTTTGCATTTTGAGAACGTTCTTTTTTTATGAGAGTAGAAATTTTAGCTAAACCAATTTCTGCTTTGGAGTTATCTTGGTAGTGAATTGGATACACAGTACCATGTACATCGCTTGTTAATAAAATATTTAAAGTTACAATTTGATTTTGATTCAACGCCATTCACCTTTTCTATAGTTATCTTTCAATTAATCATATCAAATATATGAAAAGAATTTTAATGTGAATGTATAGAATGTGTAAAGATTCCGTAAATAAGCAATTATTTGTAAAAATATGTGATATATTTCTTCATGTTTATGGAAGGTTATTTTATAACAACGAAAAATGGAGGCATTAACATGTTGAAAAAAGTTTTTGCAATGAGCACAACAGTTGTACTAGCAGCGGGATTATTAAGTGGATGTGGAACGAAGGAATCAAGTGCAAGTAAAAATGAAGATACGAAAAAAGGTTATGTACCGAAGACACTAAATGTTCAATTTGTTCCTTCTCAAAATGCAGATACGTTAGAGGCGAAGGCAAAACCATTGGAAAAGCTATTAAGTGATAAATTAAACATTCCGGTAAAAGTTAGTATTTCAACGAATTACAATACAATTGTAGAAGCGATGGCATCTAAGCAAGTAGATGTAGGCTTTTTACCTCCAACAGCGTATGTGTTAGCGCATGAGAAAAAGGCTGCAAACGTAATTTTACAGGCGCAACGTTTTGGGGTAGATGATGAAACTGGAGCTCCGACAAAGGATTTAGTAGATGTTTATAAATCAGAGTTTGTTGTTAAGAAAGATTCTAATATTAATAGTGTAAAAGATTTAAAAGGTAAAAAAATTGGCTATCAAGATGTAACATCATCAGCGGGTTATGTATGGCCTGCGGCTGTATTGTTAAAAGAGGGAATCGATCCGCTAAAGGATGTGAAACCTGTTACATTAAAAGGTCATGATCAGTCACTTATTGCTCTTTTAAATGGTGATGTAGATGCAGCTGTTGTATTCCAAGATGCTCGCAATATTGTAAAAAAAGATTATCCGAATATATTCGATCAAACGAAAATAGTAAAATTTACGGAGAAAATTCCAAACGATACGATTTCTGTACGTTCTGATTTAGATGCAGAGTGGAGCAAGAAATTACAGGATGCTTTCATTGAAATAGGAAAGAATGAGGAAGGGCACAAAATCATTAAAGAAGTATACTCACATGAAGGATACGTTAAATCTGATGATAGTAAATTTGATATCGTTCGTGAATATGGAAAGAAAGTGAAAACGCAATAATACATATGGAAATGGCGACTAACTGGAAAGTGTGTGATTTCAGTTAGTTTGCCGTTTTTCAGTTATTGATAATACATAGAAGGTAGGTAAGATGTGTGATAGAGTTTCGAAATGTTTCCAAAGTGTATCCGAATGGTACAAAAGGATTGAATAATATAAACTTGAAAATTCAAAAAGGTGAGTTTGTTGTAATGGTCGGGCTATCCGGTGCTGGAAAATCAACACTTCTCAGATCGGTAAATCGCCTTCATGAAATCACAGAAGGAGAAATCATTATTGAAGGGGAGTCTATTACTGCTGCAAAAGGAAAAGGATTACGACGCATGCGCCGAGATATTGGTATGATTTTTCAAAGCTTTAACCTTGTGAAGCGATCAACGGTACTGAAGAATGTATTAGCTGGGCGGGTTGGATATCATTCTACATTGCGTACAACGTTAGGTCTGTTTCCGAAAGAGGACGTGGAGCTTGCATTCCAGGCGCTGAATAGAGTGAATATCTCAGAAAAAGCATATGCACGAGCTGATGAATTATCAGGGGGACAACAGCAACGTGTATCAATTGCTAGAGCATTGGCACAAGAAGCGAAAATCATATTGGCAGATGAGCCTGTTGCTTCGTTAGATCCTCTGACAACAAAGCAAGTAATGGATGATTTGAAGAAAATTAATGAAGATTTTGGAATTACGACAATTGTAAACTTACATTCTATTGATTTAGCGAGGCAATATGCTACTCGTATTATTGGATTACATGCTGGTGAAATTGTTTTTGATGGATTAGTAGAAGAGGCAACGGATGAAAAATTCGCTGAAATTTATGGGGACGTAGCTCAGAAAAGCGCATTATTAGAGGTGGCAGCTAAATGAATGAAGTGACGATATATTCGAAATCGATACCGAAGCCGCCGAGTAAATTGAAACATATGTTAACGGTTATTTTAGTTATTTTACTGTTGTGGGGTAGTAGTGTACAGGTCGACGCATCATTTTCAAAACTAGTAGTTGGTTTTCCAAATATGATGGATTTATTGAAGGAAATGGTGCCACCAGATTGGAGTTATTTTCAAATTATTACAACAGCAATGTTAGATACAATACGTATGGCGATTATTGGAACGACTTTAGGGGCGATTTTAGCCATTCCACTTGCACTATTTGCGGCAAGTAATGTATTTACTAGTGTATTTTTGTACAGTCCAGCTCGATTGATTTTAAATTTTATACGAACAATACCAGATTTATTATTAGCGGCTATTTTTGTAGCGATTTTTGGAATAGGACCACTTCCAGGTATTTTGGCTCTTACTTGTTTCTCCGTTGGACTCGTAGCGAAATTATTGTATGAGTCAATTGAATCAATTGATCCAGGTCCATTAGAAGCGATGACAGCTGTAGGAGCGAATAAGGTGCAATGGATAGTTTATGGGGTCATTCCGCAAGTGAAAGCGCACTTCGTCTCCTATGTACTTTATACATTTGAGGTGAATGTACGTGCAGCAGCTGTTCTAGGTTTAGTAGGAGCAGGTGGGATTGGATTATATTATGATCGTACACTTGGATTTTTACAATATCAACAAACTGCTTCTATTATTATTTATACCCTTGTTGTTGTATTGCTAATTGATTATATAAGTACAGTGTTGCAGGGGAAATTATAATGAGTAAAACGACGATAATCGTACCAAAACCGAAGAAACCGAGTATATATCGCTGGATTATTTTTATAGCACTTACAGTTGTATATGTATGGGCCTTTTCAGGAGTCCCGTTAGAGGGAATAAAGAATACGGCGGGAGAAATTACAAAAGCAATTATGACAGGCGTATTGAACCCAGATTGGTCGTATGTATCTTTGCCAGATGGTGAAGATTTATTACACGGTTTAATTGATACGTTGGCAATTGCGATATTAGGTACATTTATTTCTGCTTTTTTATCTGTTCCATTTGCTTTTTGGGCGGCAACGAATATGAGTAGTGGAAAATTAACTTCAGGAACTGGGAAATTTGTACTTAGTTTTGTTCGTACATTTCCTGAATTAGTTATGGCTCTTTTATTTATAAAAGCTGTTGGTCCAGGCTCTTTTGCCGGAGTTCTAGCTTTAGGGTTACACTCTATCGGAATGTTGGGGAAACTATATTCGGAAGGAATTGAAAATATAGATAAGGGACCGACGGAAGCGTTAATAGCAACGGGTGCAAATCGGTTTCAAATACTTTGGTATGCCGTATTACCACAAGTGTTACCGGATTTTCTATCGTATACGTTATACAGGTTTGAAATTAATGTACGATCCGCTGCGATTTTAGGTGTTATTGGAGCAGGTGGTATTGGTACGCCATTAATTTTTGCACTTAGTTCACGTAATTGGTCTCGTGTGGGAATTATTTTATTAGGTATCATTTTAATGGTAATTATAATTGATTTTATTTCAAGTTCTATTCGTAAGCGGATTATTTAATTTGTTTTAAAAGCATCTAATTCAGATGCTTTTTTGTATTTTTAAAGGTTATCAAAAAGGAGATATATCAGAAATTAGTATATTTGTATAAATATACAGATAATTATATTTATTTTTAAAATAAAAACAATTAAAAAGTATGTCATATTGAATGCCCATACATTCCCTAAATCACTGTGTTTTTTATGAAAAATCAAAAAAACATCAACATATTTGTCGATACATGTTGTATAATCTTGCGTGGGAAGCTATCATATAAATGTATAAAACGTTTACTAACATACGCGAAGGGAAGAATAGCATGTCACATTCAATCGAACAACTTTCTATCAACACGATTCGCACATTATCCATTGATGCGATTGAAAAAGCAAACTCTGGTCACCCAGGAATGCCAATGGGTGCAGCACCAATGGCTTATACATTATGGACTCAATTTATGAAACACAATCCAAATAACCCAACGTGGTTTAACCGCGATCGTTTCGTATTATCTGCAGGTCATGGCTCAATGTTACTATACAGTCTACTTCATCTATCTGGTTATGACTTAACAATGGATGATTTAAAGAACTTCCGTCAATGGGGAAGCAAAACTCCAGGACATCCTGAGTATGGTCACACAGCAGGTGTAGACTCAACAACTGGTCCACTTGGACAAGGTATTGCAACTGCTGTAGGTATGGCAATGGCTGAAAGACATTTAGCGGCTAAATACAACCGTGATGCGTATAATGTAGTAGATCATCATACATACGCTATTTGTGGTGATGGAGATTTAATGGAAGGCGTTTCTGCTGAAGCATCTTCATTAGCTGCTCATTTACAATTAGGTCGTCTTGTTGTACTTTACGATTCAAACGATATTTCATTAGATGGCGATTTAAATCGTTCATTCTCTGAAAGTGTAGAAGATCGTTACAAAGCATACGGATGGCAAGTAATCCGTGTTGAGGATGGAAATGATATTGAAGCAATCGCAAAAGCAATTGAAGAAGCGAAAGCTGACGAAAAACGCCCAACGCTAATTGAAGTAAGAACGACAATTGGTTTCGGTTCTCCAAACAAATCAGGAAAATCAGCTTCACATGGTTCTCCACTTGGTGTAGACGAAACAAAATTAACGAAAGAAGCATACGCTTGGACTGCTGAACAAGACTTCCATGTAGCAGAAGAAGTATATGACAACTTCCGTAAAACAGTACAAGATGTTGGTGAAACGACGCAAGCTGCGTGGAACACGATGCTCGGTGAATATGCACAAGCATATCCAGAATTAGCAAACGAACTGCAAGCAGCAATGAACGGTCTTCTTCCAGAAGGTTGGGAACAAAGCTTACCAACTTATGAATTAGGATCAAAAGCAGCAACACGTAATTCTTCAGGTGCTGTAATTAATGCAATTGCAGAGTCTGTACCATCATTCTTCGGTGGATCTGCTGACCTTGCTGGTTCTAACAAAACATACATGAATAACGAAAAAGACTTTACAAGAGCTGATTACAGCGGAAAAAACATTTGGTACGGTGTACGTGAGTTCGCAATGGGTGCAGCAATGAACGGTATCGCACTTCATGGCGGTTTAAAAACTTACGGTGGTACGTTCTTCGTATTCTCTGACTACTTACGTCCAGCAATTCGTCTTGCAGCATTAATGCAATTGCCTGTAACGTATGTATTTACACATGACAGTATTGCTGTTGGTGAAGATGGTCCAACACATGAACCAGTTGAGCAATTAGCAGCGCTTCGTGCAATGCCAAATGTATCTGTTATTCGTCCAGCAGACGGTAACGAATCAGTTGCAGCTTGGAGACTAGCTCTAGAATCTACAAAAACACCAACTGCATTAGTGTTAACTCGTCAAGATCTTCCAACATTAGAAGGTGCAAAAGACGATACTTATGAAAAAGTAGCAAAAGGTGCATATGTAGTTTCTGCAAGCAAGAAAGAAACTGCTGATGTAATCTTAATTGCAACTGGATCTGAAGTAAGCTTAGCAATCGAAGCGCAAAAAGCTCTAGCAGCAGACGGCGTTGATGCAGCTGTTGTTAGCATGCCATCTATGGATCGCTTCGAAGCTCAAACTGCTGAGTACAAAGAATCTGTACTACCAAAAGCAGTAACGAAACGTTTCGCAATTGAAATGGGTGCTACATTCGGATGGCACCGTTACGTAGGCCTTGATGGAGATGTACTAGGTATCGACACATTCGGTGCTTCTGCTCCTGGTGAGAAGATTATGGAAGAGTATGGATTTACTGTAGAGAACGTTGTTCGTAAAGTAAAAGAAATGCTTTAATGATTTTAGAAAAATCTCTCCAGCATGGGGAGATTTTTCTATGTAATTGAGTTTTTTCGACAGGAAAAGTTTTTTCTCTCTCCGTAGTCAGACAATCATTGCAAATCTTCTCTTATATAATGTAGGGAAAAGGTTGTCCAGATCGGGAGGGGAAAAATGAAAACGTATGAATTGTATTTAATTCAAGAGGATATTGCGAAAGCTTACTTTGGTCGTGAATATTTGTTTTTTGATTTATTTGCTCGATTTTCAGAATCTGGGTTCCTTTCGGAGAAGAAAGTATTATATAAACAAATGACGTATATTACGATGCCGTTACAAGTAATGAAAATTCATCATAAATTAGAACAAGCTTTGCGTGTTCTTGGTAAATATGAAAGAACAAATCATACTCATACGCTTTATACAGGAGCCGAATACGGAGAAATAATGGTGAAACCACAATATATTCGAATAAATACTTCTGGAAATGTATCCATGGAAACAACTTTCTTTGAGGTGCTTAGAAAGTGTGAGTTAACATTTTTAGCGATGGATTATGAAAATAAAAAGTACGGTTGGTTAAATCCTCTCAAACAAGTACGAACATATGTGTAAAAAATGTCGAATAGTATCTTGTCTTATTGAAAAGGTTTTAGTACACTGTAAGGTAGACAACATGAAGGAGGAAAAGATATGCCAATGTGGTTAGGTATTCTAGTGGGCGTAGTAGCACTAGTAGCAGGCGTGGCGTTAGGATTTTTCATTGCCCGCAAATACATGATGAATTACTTACAAAAAAATCCACCAATTAACGAACAAATGTTAAAAATGATGATGATGCAAATGGGACAAAAACCTTCCCAAAAGAAAATCAATCAAATGATGAGCGCGATGAACAAGCAACAAACAAAATAAGCGCAAAAGGGCACTCTTACCGAGTGCCCTTTTCTTTTGGTTATAAAACATATTTAAAACTTTTAAATATTCTGTATTTTTGTTACACTGAAAACATCGCTCATTTTAAGGGAGGAGGATAAATATGAAAGTGTTTTTTAATTTAGCTTGGTTTTTTAAGCAAGAAAAACGAGCGTACATAATCGGAATTATTATGTTATTTGGTGTCGCGCTTCTTGAACTTGTAGCGCCAAGAGTACTAGGGATTGTAGTAGATGAAATTAATAGTGGAACATTAACGTCTGAAAAATTGTTGAACTGGGTTATTCTATTAGTAGTTGTAGGAATTATGATGTATATATTACGTTATTTATGGCGTATTATGATTTTTGGATCTTCTTTAAAACTAGCTCGTCAACTGCGAAAGAATCTATATGAACATTTTACTAAGATGAGCCCATCCTTTTATCAATCACGTCGCACAGGCGATTTGATGGCACATGCGACAAATGATATTCAGGCGATTCAGCAAACTGCGGGGGCAGGTGTTTTAACACTCGTTGATTCATTAGCTGTTGGAGGATGTGTACTCGTAGCGATGGGATTTACAATTAGTTGGAAGTTAACGTTATTAAGTTTAATTCCGATGCCAATTGTAGCTATTTCTACAAATTATTATGGAACTTTATTGCATAGAAGATTTCATAAGGCACAGCAATCGTTTTCTGAAATCAATGATAAAGTACAAGAAAGTATGAGTGGGATGAAGGTAATTCGCTCACTTGGACAAGAGAAAGAGGATTTACAAGCGTTTCGGAAAAAATCTGAAGATGTCGTACATAAAAATATGCTAGTTGCACGTATTGACTCGTTATTCGATCCAACGATTTCCCTAATTGTCGGATTTTCATTTTTGATCGCAATTTGTTACGGATCATTATTAGTCGTACGAGGTGAATTAACTGTAGGGGAATTAGTAACATTTACAACGTACTTAGGGACACTTGTATGGCCAATGTTAGCTTTTGGATGGCTATTTAATATTATGGAGCGTGGACGTGCTTCGTATGATCGTGTGGAGAAAATATTTTCACAAACTTCAGATGTAGTGAATAAGGAAAATGCTATACATGCTATAGCAAGTGGTGATGTTTCGTTTGCTGTTGATTCGTTTTCTTATAAAAAGAATGAACTATTAAACTTAAAAGATATTTACTTTAACTTAAGAAAAGGTGAAACGTTAGGAGTTGTAGGGCGTACCGGTGCAGGGAAGACGACGTTATTAAAATGTTTAATTCGAGAGTATGATCATTTTAATGGTGAATTAAAAGTTGGGGAGCGGGATATTCGAGATTTAACACTTCACGGTGTGCGTTCTGCAATTTCATATGTACCGCAAGATCACTTTTTATTTTCAGCGAGTATTGGGGAGAACATTGCTTTTGGAAAGGCCGATGCTACATATAAAGAAATTAGCCGAGCTGCTGATATTGCTTGTATTCATAATGATATATTTCAATTTCCAGAAGGGTATGACACTGTAGTAGGTGAAAGGGGCGTTTCACTATCAGGAGGTCAAAAACAGAGAATCTCTATTGCGCGTGCATTATTAACAAATGCTGAAATTTTAATATTAGATGATTGTTTATCAGCCGTAGATGCAAAAACAGAAGAAACTATTTTAACTGCATTGAAACGAGAAAGGGCAGAGAAAACGACGATTATTACTGCCCATCGTTTAAGTGCTATTCAGCATGCAAATCTTATTCTTGTTATTGATGAAGGTAGGGTTATGCAGCGAGGGACACATGAGCAATTAATGAAAGAAAATGGTTGGTATAAAGAAATGTACGAAAGCCAGCAGTTAGAGGCATTAGTAGAGAAAGGAGGCGTATGATGGCTGAGAAAAAACGGAGTGATTTAAGAAGGTTGCTTTCTTATATGAGGCCCTATAAAGGGTTATTGGCGTTAGCATTTTTATTTCTAGTTGGTGCAACTGTAACTGAAATGATGGGTCCTTTTTTAATTAAGCAATTTCTTGATGAACACTTAGTGCCAGGTAACTTTGAACAATCAGCACTTGTAACCCTATTTGTAGTGTATATTATTGCTCATTTATTAAAAGTATTATTTACTTATTTAGACTTATTGTACTTTCAAAATATCGCTTTTAAGATTGTCCAAGATATGCGAGTTGAAGTGTATGAACATGTTCAAAAATTGTCATTAAGCTTCTTTGATCGTACGCCGATTGGTACGCTCGTATCTCGCATAACGAATGATACAGAAGCGATTAAGGATTTTTATGTTAGTGTACTATCAACATTCGTGAAAAATGTAGTCTTTTTAGTAGGGATTTTAGTAGCGATGTTTTTATTAGATGTAAAATTAGCGCTATTTTCGCTCATATTAATTCCGGTAATGTTTGCAATTATGGTGTTGTATCAACGGAAAAGTGCAGCTTTTTATTTAGAGGTACGTAATCAGCTGAGTATATTAAATGCAAAGTTAAATGAGTCCATTCAAGGTATGAATATTGTTCAGGTGTTCCGGCAAGAAAAGCGGATGAGAAAAGAATTTGAAGAAGTGAACAATAAACATTTTAGTGCTGGACGTCGTACATTGAAATTAGATGCATTACTTTTACGTCCAGCAACAGATCTTGTTCATATTGTAGCAATTGCGTTAGTACTTGGTTTATTCGGAATCGATGCTTTAAAGAGTCCTGTTGAAGTAGGGGTTTTATATGCTTTCGTTAACTATATTCATCGTTTCTTCCAGCCGGTAAATGAGATGATGATGAAACTATCTTTCTTCCAGCAAGCGCTTGTTTCATCATCGCGTGTATTTCATTTAATGGATGATAAAGATTTAGCTCCTGTTCAAATGGGGAGTGAACAGCCACGAGTAGCTAACGGGGAAATTCAGTTTAAAGATGTTACTTTTTCATATGATGGAAAGCGTGATGTTTTAAAAAATGTATCTTTTCACGTAAAGCCAGGGCAAACGGTTGCTTTCGTAGGGCATACTGGTAGCGGAAAGAGTACGATTATGAATTTATTAATGAGATTTTACAATATTAAATCAGGAAATATTGTAATAGACGGAGTAGATTTAGAGAAGTTCGAAGAACAAGAAATTCGAAAGAAAATTGGTCTTGTGCTGCAAGATGCATTTTTATTTGCTGGAAATGTAAAGCAAAATATTCGTATGTATAATGAAGAGATTACGGATGAAGAGATAGAGGAAGCGGCAAAGTTTGTGCAAGCGAATACGTTTATTGAAAAATTACCAGAGCAGTATGATACAGAAGTTGTCGAAAGAGGAGCTGCATTTTCTAGTGGTCAAAGGCAATTAATTGCTTTTGCTAGAACGATAGCAACCAATCCGAAAGTATTAGTGTTAGATGAAGCGACGGCAAATATTGATACAGAAACAGAAGAGGCTATCCAAACGGCATTGCAGCAAATGCGAAAAGGTAGAACAACGATAGCGATAGCGCACAGATTGTCTACAATCCAAGATGCGGATCAAATATTTGTTATGCATGAAGGGGAAATTGTAGAAAGTGGAACACATCAAGAGTTACTTAGTAAACAAGGACTTTACTATAATATGTACTTGCTACAAAATAAAGGGAGTTTGCAAAAGGCCTTGTAGAATTACAAGGCCTTTTTTCTATTCTCTCAGATATTAAAATGTAATAAAATCTTCGAAATATGTGAGAGGTTTGTCGTGTCCTTTAACTAGAGTTGTACATATTGTATATAGAATAACAAAATTTGATAGGAGCTTTTATATGCAAAATAGATCCAGTTCAAATATTACGTTTATTGATGTGTCTCATTGGGAAGGAAATATTAATTGGAATGCTGTGAAGTCATCTGGCATTCCAGCGGCGTACGCAAAAGCGACGGAAGGTGTGAACTATATTGACCCCACTTTCGTTCAAAATGTACAAGCTGCGAGAAATGCGAATGTATTAATTGGTGCATATCATTTTGCTCATCCAGAACAAAATGATGCAATTTCAGAAGCGAAATATTTTGTGAGTATATTACAGAGTAATCAGACGGACTTAATTCCTGTTTTAGATTTAGAATCGCCAACGGATACTAGCAATAGTAGTTTAACGGGTGCGACTATATCGAATTGGGCAAGAAGTTTCGTAAATTATGTGAAACAAGCTACTGGGAAAGATGTAATGTTATATACAGGAATTTGGTATATTAATGAATTTGGAATTAACGGGTTAAGTGACATTCCACTTTGGATTTCCAAATATTCTAGTATACCGCCTGCTGATGCTGGTGGATGGACAGAGTGGACAGCATGGCAGTACACAGATTCTGGGCAAATTTCAGGTGTAGGAAATTGTGACGTATCAGCAGCTGTTTCATTAGAAGCTTTACAAGGAAATGGAGCAAGTGGTGGAGGGAATGTTTCCACGCCTAATAATGCGACTCCAGTATACGGAGTTGCTGTAATTAATGGAGATAATGTGAATTTACGAAGTGGACCATCTTTACAGTCTAGTGTAATTCGCCAATTGAATCGTGGCGAATCATATGAAGTTTGGGGAGAACAAAATGGATGGCTCTGCTTAGGGACAAATCAGTGGGTATATAATGATTCAAGTTATATTCAGTATAAACATTATGTAGCAACTATTACTGGCGATAATGTGAATCTGCGAGATGCTCCATCATTAAACGGGAATGTTATAAGACAGTTACATCATGGTGAATCATATCGAGTATGGAGTAAGCAAGATGGATGGCTTTGCTTAGGGACAAATCAATGGGTATACTATGATTCAAGTTATATTCAGTATGGTGTACAATAAAGTGAATCTAAAAGGTATCTCGACTGAGGTGCCTTTTATGAAAAATATATAATTTTTACAAAGTATATATTGGTAACATAGTATAATGTAATTGATATATGTTTAAAAATAATCGGAAATGAAATAAAGGAGTAATAATATGGAGTATGTGCTAATAGGTGGGATTTTAATATTATTAGCTGTAGTGTTTGTACTGTTTTATAAAAATAAACAGTTAGAATCAGAGAGTCAGCAAGTAGAGTTTGAAAAGAAACAAGCGATTGAAACGTATGAAAATGAGATTGCAGCTACGATTACAGGGCATAAAGAACAACAGGATACTTTAAAGAATATGGAACAGAAAAAATATAATGATTTACAAGTGAATACAGCTAGAGAACTTGAAAATATGCGTATGATGAAAAATCAATTGGCTGTTCAACATAGTAAAGAACGTAGTGAAATGCAAGATAAGCATAGTAGTGAAATACATATGTTTCAAAATTTAATTGCGGATTTACGAGAATATACCAAAAATGGTGCTGAAGTGAATGCGCATGAAATATTACATTATATGAAGCGAGGTTTCGTTGAGCAAGGAATAATACTAGAAGAAGAGTTTCATATTATACCGAACGTTTTTATGATAAGCAATAAATATAGAGATAAACGTGACATAAATGATAATCGAATTCATCACCTTATCTTATGTAAAACTGGTATTTATCTACTTGTGACGAAAGAATGGACAGGGAAATTAATCCATGGCTTAACGAAAGAAAATGCGGGTATATATTCATTTATGATTGAGGAAATTGGTAAGTATCAACATGAAATTGAAAAAGAAGAGACATTTGAATTTATTACGGATGGAACTTCATTAACTTTGCAAGTAAGAAATGAAGGGAATCCAGCGTATAAAGCGAAAATTCTATCTCAAACTTTATATAATTGTTTGGAAGAAATGCAAGTAGATATTGTAAAGGAAAAAGTAAAACCAATTGTATATTTTGAAAATGAGAGTGGAAAAGAAGTTATTGATCTTTCTAATGAAGAATTGCCGAGATTTAAAAATAGAGAGCAAATTGTAATGTTTTTCAGAAATGAAGTTTTAACAAGTAAAGTAATATATACAGCACGAGAACTACAAAAGATTAGAGATATGATTGGCAAGATGAATTATGTTGTGAAGTGAAAAATAAAGTAGGGGTGTTGAATGAATGGAGAAAGGTAAAAGCTCTATATTGTGGGGAATGTTGTACATTTATATTTGTTTGCATATATTAATGTACATTGCGTTTATTTTCGTTATTGATATGGTTCATGTGTCATTGAGTGTAATGAGTATTTTGGTGGTAGTAATGCCTTTTATTTTATTAGTTATTATTCAAAAGTCTATCTTACATGTTTCGGCAAGACGTGATAAAGGTAAGAAACAACTGTTCACTATAATGATGGTAGGTCTCATTCCATTGCTAGTATGCACCGTACAATTAAGTATAAATAAATACACTTCAAATTTTAATCAGGATCGGTGGTTAAATTATGAAGAAAAACGAGTACATATGGTAGATGACCTATTACAGGAGCATAAATTGATAGGGAAATCAAACGAGGAAATTACAAAATTGTTAGGGGCCCCTACGAAAACAAGCAGTTTGGAAACGGGAATTACTACACTATACTATCTTGGGAATGAACGTGGTTTCATTCCTATAGATAGTGAATGTCTTGTTTTGCAATTTGATAAAGATGGTAAAGTTGTGAAATATGAGATGCAAAGAGATTAATGAGATTTAAAGAGAAGCTATATATTATAGCTTCTTTTCTATATTCCAATATAGAAAAAATAGGCAAATAGTAGTCATTCCTATCTATACGAATGAGATAGAGTTTGTTATATTGTAAAGGGTTATTTAGTTTAGAAGTCTGCTAGATAGCCTTAAATATTTTAGATTAGGGAGGGAAGTTAACACGAATTAAGATATAAACGTGTTAAATAATTAGTATGAAAAAAGAATTTTATAATGTTTTAGCTGCATCAATTGTATTTAGTATGGTAACGATTCCAAGTTTTTCCTATGCAGACACAGTAGAAAAGACCGTAACAATTTCAACAGACGAGCAAGCATTAAAAAGTATTGAAAGCCATATGAAAGATGAAGATGGACGTGGAGAGAGCAAAGGAATAACAAATGAAGTACAAGGAGATTTTTTTGTACATATAATAGGTTCAGCATCTTTATTTGATTCTGCTGAGTTACAAAAAGCGACAGGTGTTCAGCTTTCTAATCAAGTAGTGAAAGCCGAAAAACAAAAAGGAAACGCTTACTATATACAAACAGAATCTGGAACTGGGTGGATACAAAGTAGTGAAGGAAATGTAGAGGTTAAGGAAGTTTATCACTTGGCAAACGAAAAGTTAGTAATTAATGAAGAGACAGCTACATATTCCGCACCATTTAATTCATATAAAGACGAGAAAGTGTTACAACCGCAAACAATTATTGCAATTGGACAAGTTGGAGAGTGGTTCCAAGTTCAAATAGATAATGAGGTGAAATGGATTTATTCACCTTCAGCAAAATTTGAGGGTACAAAAGCATCTCTTATTCAAAGCACAACTCCAACTCGTACGAAACGTGCAGCGGTTATGTATACTGCACCAATAGAAGAGAAAACAGCGGATATTTACGGTGTACCATTAAAGGAAATGATTGTACCAACAGGTAATGAAAATATTCGTCCAGGTTATGCGATGAAACCAAAATACATTACAATTCATGAGACAGATAATTATAGTGTTGGAGCAAATGCTAGAAACCATGCACAATATTTATACAGTCAAGCAACAGGAACGACTGACCGTTCAGCATCTTGGCATTTTACAGTAGATGATAAAGAAATTTATCAACATCTACCATTAAATGAAAATGGTTGGCATGCTGGAGATGGATCAGAAGGAACCGGTAACAGAGAATCAATTGCAATTGAAATTGCTGTCAATCAAGATGGTGATTATAATAAAGCTGTGGAAAATGCTCGCAAACTAGCAGCCTATTTAATGGGGGAATTAAATATTCCTTTAGAAAATGTGAAAAAACATCAATTTTGGAGCGGAAAGAATTGTCCGGCCATTATGATAAGGAATAATGCGTGGGAGCCATTTTTACAGGGAACGAAAGCTTATTATGATGCGAATCATAAAGATGATATAACTGGCGGTTGGTATGAAGCAGATATTCGTGAATTAGATAAAAGAGGTATTATGGTTGGAGACGGTAAGGGTTCTTACTGGCCAGAACGTCTTGTAACACGTGGTGAATTTGCGAATTTAGTTTCAAGATCATTGCAATTACCAGAGGGGAAATCGAATTTCAAAGATTTAAGCACAGCTCATCCATCGCTAGTAGATGGTATTAATCGTGCAGCTAGTGCTGGGATTATAAGTGGACGAGGAAATGATATATTTGCTCCGAATGATACGATTAAACGTGATGAAGCTGTCATTATGATTGATCGTGCATTGCAATACAAAAATATTAAAGGTAATTTAGTTCCATTACCATTTACGGATCAAAATTTAGCGTATGATAAACAGGCGGTTCAACGTGTTTATGGGTTAGGTATCGTAAAAGGGAATGAGAATAATGAGTTTATGCCAAAAGGTTCTGCAACACGTGGGGAATCGGCAGCATTTATTAATAGAATGTTAAAAGTAATAGAGAGTAAATAATGGAAAGGCATTCGCTTTGGCGAGTGCTTTTTATTTTTCAATATGTTATAGAAAGGGGATGTGAATTTTGGCTGGAATAAGGAATGAAAGTGGAGGTGATGCATATATTTAGATGCATTGGGTAGTTTTTTGTAATTTCGTATAAAATGAAAAGGAGGTAGGGCGGTGAAATCAATACCGACTGATGTCCTGAGTAAGGAATTGATGGAAAGAGAAGGGGTTATATCTATTACAGTGATGGAATTTGAAAAGATAGAAGTGGCCGGAGTAGTTGTTTCTGGTCCAGCTGTTATTTTGATTAATCAAGAGTAAGTACATATTATTAATATAGAAAAGTAGAAAGAGCATCCATTTAGGATGCTTTTTGTTTGTATAGAGGTGCGCATGTGATAGATAATTGGAATATTGGAGGGGGAATATGTGGCAATTATTATAACAATGCTATTAATGGGAGTTTTATTAGGGTTTGTCGGAGCAGGAGGAGCTGGATTTATCATCGCGATACTCACTGTAGTATTCCATATCCCTATTCACGTTGCTCTTGCAACATCTCTAACTGCCATGGCATTTACGACATTATCTGGGGTAGTAAGTCATTATAGAGAAGGGAATGTTGTATTTGTAATAGGCGGAATTGTTGGGGGATTTGGAGCGATTGGTTCCTTTATTGGTTCGAAGTTTGGTTCGCTAATACCAGCGAATCTTCTACATTGGTTTACAGCGGGAATGTTATTTTTATCTGCAATTTTTATGTTTATTCGGTTGATTATGTTTCAAAAAAGATCACAGTCGTCTTTAAAAGGGCATAAAGAACTTTCGAAAGATAACGTGATTAAATGTATATTCCTCGGATTGGTGACTGGAATTTTAGCAGGTGCATTTGGTATTGGCTCAGCACCTTTTATCCAACTCGGATTAATGGTTCTATTAGGTTTAACAATCCGTCAATCTGTAGGGACGACAATGCTCGTTATATTACCAATCGCAATTGGAGGTGGGTTTGGATATAGTTCGGAAGGGTATTTAGATTATGTATTATTAGTACAAGTTTTAATCGGGACAATGTTAGGAGCATATATAGGAGCTAAGTTTACAAATTATGCACCTCGCATGCTTCTAAGGTTTTCGATGATTATGACACCAATATTAGCTGGATGTATGTTGTTAGTAGAGTAAAGAAAACTATTAATATATTTTACGAATGAATTATATAAGTAATTCATATTTCTCATATAAAAGGATTTGCTTTAATATAATGAGTATAAAGTTCGAGTATTCGAAGTATTACTTGAATTATATCCCTATCCCTTTTCTAAAAATGCGAACAAGTTTTGCCCTATTCTATTCAATAGTTTATTGTATAGAAATATATTGTTCGATGACCATTATGGAACGCACATAATGGGTAAATCCCGATCCTTAAAGAGGATGCCCCTAATCTTCATGTGAAAATATGATCGGATAAGAAAGCTGGCCAATTTATGGTCAGCTTTCTTTTTGTTCAATGAGTAAGTCTTCTTTAATTTCTGTTTGCAGTAATAAAGTTTTTCCGAAGCGACGTTTACATTCAGCTCGTACTTTTTGAATGGCTAGTAGCTGAGAAGTAGCAGGCACTGTGACAATGGCTTGCCGAGGTTTTCGGTTTTCTTCACAAAAAACACATTCCACAACATATTTAGAAATCATAATTTCATCCTTCCGGTTTGAATTTCTAAGAAGGGACTGCTCATGAAGTTGATGTAAACTTTCGGCATCTTTTTACTTATTTCCTCTTTTTTTTCAAAGGGGAAATAAAAAAGAAGGTGAATTTTAGTAGGGGAGGGATGTATATGGAGAGATGGATAGGTACGGCAGCTATTTGTATGAATGAAAGAAATGAAATTTTAATGGTATTGCAAGGAAAAGAAGGGGAAGAAAAAAGGTGGTCTGTCCCAAGTGGAGGACTTGAAAAGGGAGAAACACTAGAAGAATGTTGTATCAGGGAAGTTTGGGAGGAAACAGGCTACAATGTGGAGGTTGTAAATAAAATATACGAAAAAGAAGGTATTACATACGGGATTCCGGTGTATGTTCATTATTACTTTGTTAAAAAAATAGGCGGTAATATGAAAATCCAAGATCCGGATGAGTTAATACATGAGATTGATTGGAAAGGGATACATGAAGTTGGAAAATTATCGTTAGCTTTTCCGGAGGATTACGAGCTAATATACCGATATATAAATAAAAAAGCAAGTGTGTAAATACTTGCTTTTTTAGTGTATCCAAGATAAGAAAAGTGGAACGATAACTAAACTAGCTCCAGCTGTTAAAAGCATTGATAAACTTGCAATTGTACCTTCTACAGGACCGATTTCAAATGCTTTTGATGTTCCGGTCCCATTCGCGCTAGTACCTAGCATTATACCTTTTGCGAGTGCTGTTTTAATACGGCATATGCGTATGAGTGTAGGGCCGAATAACGCTCCAGTTAAGGCAGTTAATACAACGAAAACTGCTGTTAATTGTGACATGCCGCCAATCATTTCTGAAATAGCCATTGCAATAGGTGTTGTTACAATGTGCGGTGCTAAACTTTGTTCTATTGTAGAGTCAATTTGAAAAAAATTAGCTAGTAGTGCGGAAGTAATAACAGATAGAAAAGAACCGACAATGACATTAATTAAAATAGCAGTGCCGTGTTTTTTTAATAGATCAAAATGTTTATAGATTGGCCATGCGAAAGCAACTGTTGCAGGTTTTAATAATTCTGTTAGCCAATGACTACCAGATTCGTAGGTTTCGTATGGTGTATCTAATCCAAGTAATAAAGCGATTAAAATGATTGGGCATACAAGAAGGGGAGAAAGCAAACTCCAATTCCAGCGTTGATACATTTTTTTAGATACCCAATATGTGAATAGTGTTAATAGTAAACAAAGAAAGCCGATCATTGTGTTGATCCTTTCCGCTTTAATAGCAATTCTGTTAAAAGTCCTGTTACGAGAGTGACACAAAGTGTACTAATCACGATAATTAAAATGAGATCGATTCCATACTGTGATAATGTATCTTTGTAACGAATGACAGCGACTGCAGAAGGGATGAAAAATAAAATAAGTTCTTTTAATAAAAAGTCTGCACCGTCTTGTATCCATTCTTTTTTCACTATATTAAATTTTAATGAGATTAACAATAAAAAAATACCGATTATACTTCCTGGAACTGGGAGGTGTGCCTGTTTTGCAATCCATTCACCTGTCCAAGCGAAACAAAATAATAATAAAATTTGTCCGCTTAACTTCCACCATTTCATACAGTAACCACCTCTTTGTTTTTTACATAAAAATTGTAAAAAAGAATTAACAATTTCTACTATACGTTCATTCGAAATATTTGTCTAATATATAAATTATATGTTATTAATATATTAGATGTATTAATCGAAAGTGAAAAGGGTGTCCAAAATGGAATTACGGCATTTGCAATATTTTGTTGTAGTGGCAGAGGAATTACACTTTGGACGAGCAGCTGCTCGTTTACAAATGACACAACCACCGCTTAGTCAACAAATTCAGCAATTAGAAAAAGAAATGGGAGTTATGTTATTTTCAAGAACGAAGAGAAAGGTTGAATTAACAGAAGCAGGAGAAATGTTTTTAAAAGAAGTAAAAAAAGCGTTTGAACAAATTGAAAAAGCAGTAGAAGTTGCACAAAGTGCTCAAAGGGGAGAAGTTGGATCACTTTCAATTGGTTTTGTAGGTGCGGCGATATATGATATTTTACCATCAATCGTCAGAGAGTATAGAAAGAAATTTCCGAGAGTTTCTGTAGCATTACATGAATTGTCCACACCGGATCAGGTGCATGCACTTCATGATAATCGAATTGATATTGGATTTTTACGTCCGCCAATTCCAACGCAATTACTTGAGTTAGAACCAATTCAAAAACTTTCATGTACGTTATGTTTACCGAAGGCACATCCTCTTGCTGAAAAGGACGAAATACATATCGAAGATTTAAGGGATGAACCGTTCGTATTTATTACGAGACCAGTATGGCCAGCGTTATATGATACAATTTTATCGCTTTGCCGTGATGTAGGTTTTAGTCCGCACATTGTACAAGAAGCAACGGAGTATCAAACTGTTATGGGGCTTGTAGCGGCAGGTATTGGAATTACGGTAATACCTGTATCCGCAAATAAATTGTATAAAACAGAAGTTGTATATAAAGAGTTATGTGATTCTAATTTTGTTGCAGAAATGTCAGTGGCTTATAAAAAAATGAATAACAATCCAGAGTTGTTAGAGTTTTTGAAAATTGCAAGAGAGAAAAAAAGGATTGAAGTGGAAGATGCGAAGGCTGAATAGTTGATGAAGTTACAAGGTAGTCATGATAATTAAGTTATATAAAGATTCACCTCGTTAAACAAAAAACGGAAATGTAACTAAAGTGCATTTCCGTTTTTTGTTTTTTTGTTCAATGCTAAAGAGGTAAATATGCTTGGTTTCTAGGACTAAAGGCTTAGTAAAGATTCCGATTGAAGTGCGATGTTTAAAATGTCATATTCTTATACACTAGTAGTATAGAATGCGTATGTTATGAAGTAAGGTAGGGGGAAATTATGTCTTTATTTCGGTTAGCGAGAAAAAATATACAAATATTTGCTACCAAAAGGTTAAAACAATTTATGTGGATTGCTATGAATACAATGATTTGTTTTTTTATGATATCATTCCGATTTAATGAAGCTGTAATAAGTAAAGCGGAATATACACCTATGTTTGTAAAGTGGTTTTATGCTATGTTTCTATTTATAGTTTTTGTGTGTATTTTCGTTACATATAAAATGACAACCTCTCTTTTACAGGTAAGAAGAGAGGAGTTTAAATCGTATGAAGTAGTGAAGATGACAAGAAAAGAAATGTTATGTTTATTATGTCAGGAGCAATTATTAACTTACGGAGGAGCTTTTGTTTTCGGATTAATTCATGGTATGTTATTTTTGAAATTATTTATTATTATTTTTATGAAAGCAGTAGGAATCCAAGGGATAACCAATGCACCGATTACGATGTATGCGGTAGTGATAACAGCAGTTGTTATGATAACCGTCATTATAATATCAATGTGGCAATGTTGTAGGTTTACACAAAGGTTAAAGGGTGAAAAGTCATATGAAACGAGGAGAAAGGCATGAGAAATCATGGCTTTTTCTTCATTTTACACATGTTATTAATCATGATACAGTGGGAAGAACTGAAAAAAAGAGTTAAGAAGAAAGGTTGTATGGAATGATAAATGAGCAAGCGATCGTAAAAGTTGATCGATTAACAAAGCGAATTGGTTCAAAGACGTTAGTAGAAAATATTAGTTTTGAAGTGAAAAAAGGTGAAGTAGTTGGCTTATTAGGACCAAATGGTGCTGGAAAAACGACATTAATGCGAATGATGGTCGGAATGATCCGTATGACAGAAGGGGAAGTATGGATTGATGGTCAATCTGTAAAACAGCAATTTGAAAAAACTGCTGCGAAAATTGGTGCTGTAATTGAGACACCAGAATTTTATCCTTTCTTAAGCGGCTATGAAAATTTAACATATTTCGGACGAATGAATGGGAATGTGACTGAAGAGCGTATCGATGAAGTAGTGCAATTGTTAGGAATGGGACAAGTAATTGACCGTAAAGTAAAAGCATATTCACTCGGTATGAGACAGCGTTTAGGAATTGCTCAGGCACTTATACATAATCCAGATGTATTAATACTAGACGAACCGACGAACGGATTAGATCCTAGTGGTATACATGAAATGCGGATGTACATAAAGAAAATTGCGCATGAACAAGGAAAAGCTGTCCTTGTTTCTAGTCACTTACTCTCAGAAGTTGAATTAATGTGTGACAGGGTTATTATTATTCAGCATGGAGAATATGTCGCAACACAAAATATTCAAAGTGATAAAAAGGAAGAAACAGAAGAAATACATATACGTGTAGATGATGCGAATAAAGCGGCAGAGGTTTTAGAATACGATGTTTTAGTAAAAGAAAACGAATTAATTATAAACGTGAAAGATGAAGAAGTTCCAAATATTCTTCGTACATTGATGGAGAAAAACATTCAAGTTTATCGTGTATATGAAGAAAGAAAAACGCTAGAAGAGCAGTTTTTAGAATTAACAGGAGGAAAAGATATTGTTTAATTTAGTTTATAACGAGCTGTATAAAATATTTAAGCGAAAGCGAACGATTATTCCTTTTGCAGTTATTGCGGTATTAATTATTGGATTAGGATGGGTTACGGTAAAATATTTAGAGCCAGAAACAAAAGGGTGGAAAGCGGATTATACAGAACGCACTGTAGAAATTGAGAAAAAGCTCGGCATGAAAAAAGAGGATATTTTAACAGAAAAGTCAGGAGACGAGCTTGTAAAGGAATACCAGCTTAAAATGAAGCATTTAGATACAAATACAGCGCCAGCAAGTAGTTCTCCGCTTTCATTTATGAGAGATACAGGTTTTATCGTATTTCCAATTTTACTTCCGTTTATTCTCGTATATGCGAGTACGATTTTTGCGAATGAATATAGCTGGGGAACATATAAATTTTTAACAATTCGTCCAGCGAGCCGATTTAAAATTTTAACATCTAAGTTTTTGGCAATCGTTATATTTGCGGCATTATTATTTATATTTAATATGATTTTTTCCGTATTATGCGGGTTGATTATTTATAAATTCCAACAACCAGCTTGGGCTGAATTTGTCGTTCAAAATGGAAATATAATAAAACAAAATATTTTCGTAGAAGCAAGTAAATATTATATTTTATCTTGGTTACCAACTCTTGTGTATGCTGCATTTGCCTTTATGATTTCCGTTTTAACGAGATCGAGCGGAGGTGCAATCGGGATTTCTTTATTTCTTGCATTATCAGGGGGAATAGCGCTAATTCCGGCAGCAAGATATGAATGGGCGAAATATTTATTACCAGCGAATACAGATTTATATGGGCTTTTAAAGGGTGGAAGCTTTATTGATGGAGTAACATTCCCATTTGCTTCTTGTATGCTTCTTCTATACTTAGCTGTATTTTTAGGGGTTTCCTATACTGTATTTATAAAACGAGATTTAACAGCATAAGCAAAAGCCGTTAAGGGTAACTTAACGGCTTTTTGTTTGTAATAATTGATGAATAGCTTCTTCGGCTAATAGGGCGAAATACTCTGCGCTAATAGGCAATGCTTTTTCATCTACTGTAAAAGCTGGATGATGCCATTCATGTGTACCACTTGTTCCCATAAAGACGAATGAACCTGGTATTTCTTGTTGGTAAAAAGAAAAGTCTTCTCCTGCCATTGATGGTGTAGGAGAGATAACGTTTAGATTCATTTTCTCTGCAATATGAATAGAAAAATCAGTGAGTACTTTATCGTTTTGAACGGCAGGAGGACCTGGATAAAATCGGAATTCTGTTTTTACACCTAGTGCATCAGAAACGCCTTTAATGATACGTTTCATTAATGCCGGAATCTTTTCACGTGTTTCAGCTTGGAATGTACGGACAGTTCCTTCTAATATTGCTTTTTCGGGAATAACGTTCCACGTATTCCCTGAATGAATGTTTGTTACACTTACGACAGCGTTATGAGAAGAACTAATATTTCGGCTTACAATCGTTTGAAGTGCCATAACGATTTGAGATGATGCAACGATAGGATCGACGCCGGCATCAGGCACAGCTGCATGTGTACCAACACCATGGATTTCAATTTCAAATCGATCAACTCCGGCCATTAGTGGCCCATCTTTAATACCGATTGTACCTACTGGTAAATCAGGTTTATTATGCATACCGAAAATAGCTTGCACGCCACGTAAATGCCCAGCTTCAATAACTTTGCAAGCACCATTACTACTTTCTTCAGCTGGCTGGAATATAAGGCGGACAGTTCCGTTAAGAGAAGATTCTTTTTCCTTTAATAAATAGGCTGCACCAATAATAGCAGCTGTATGAAAATCATGCCCACAAGCATGCATTTTACCTTGTATTTTTGAAGTGTATGGAAGGTCTGTTTCTTCCTGGATAGGAAGGGCATCGATATCAGCACGAAGCGCTACAACCGGTCCGTTTTTATTACCAGAAATTTCAGCGATAACTCCTGTTTCTAAATTGGAATCAATAATAGTGATATTGGCCTCGTCTAACCAATTTTTTATCGCTTTTGTCGTTTCAAATTCTTCGTATGATAGTTCTGGATTTTCATGTAAATGCCGGCGAATGGAAATAAGTTTTTCTGTTAATTGATCAGGAATAGATGCCACTTATTATGCCCTCTTTCTTAAGTGAAATATTTGTATTAATTATACAATAATAAAAGAGAGGATTCTCAAATGAAAATCCTCTCTCGTTTTATGCTGCAACTTTTTTATGAGTATGCTGTTTTTTATAACGTCCACGCATTGCGTATGCAATTTGCGGAATTGCGATACCGATTAAAATAAGTGATACACCGATCCATTGTGAAGATAGTACAGCTTCTTTTAAAACGAATACAGACATAATTGTTGTAACTGGCAGTTCTGCTGCACCAAGAATAGTTGCTAATCCAGAACCGATTTTTGGAATGCCAATTGTAAAGGCAATAGATGGAATAACGATACTAAATATTCCTAATCCTAAGCCGTATTTCCAAAGGCCTTGAGAGATCGCCCCATTAAAAATAAATGTTGGCGGGAATACGATCATGACTAAAGTTAAAGCGCCAGCCATTAAAAGGACACCGCGTGTTAATGAAGGTACTTCAACGGCAACTTTCCCGCTTACGAAAATGTATGTTGCAAATGTAACAGCAGATAATAAGCCTAAAATGATTCCAGTCGTATCGAAATCACCAGCTGATGTTTCTAATAACCCACTTGATAAAAATGTACCTGCAAGTAAGAAGATTACTGAAATAACTTTTTCTCTTGAAGGTAATGTTTTTGTTGCGACTGCTTCAATGATAATCCCAACCCAAACGAACTGGAATAAAAGTATAATTGCAATAGAAGCTGGTACAGTTTTTAAAGAAGCGTAATAAAAAATTCCAGTAAAACTTGCAGACGTTCCTGCGACGAATAAAATTAACATTTGTTTTAGTGGAACACGATGTCTAGAAAATAGAAGTGTAATAGCAAGTAAAATAATCCAACCGAACAAATACTGGCTACCAATTACCTCTCCAAGTGAAAACCCTTCTGCATATGCAAGTTTAACAAAAATAGCTAAAACCCCATAACTACACGCTCCTAATAAAACTAAAAGAGAATAACGAAGCATGAAAAATTCCTCCCATCTATATGAAATTGTTCCGTGACGGACATATATAACTAGAGGGAAGTATACAAAATTAAAAATGAAGGGTCAAATGAAAGAAAAGTGCAAAATTTTATAGAATAATAATAAAAGTATGATATTTATGCATAATCTTGAAATTAATAATAATTAAAGTATTGTAAAATCAGCTTTATGTTGTATAAAGATAGCATTTGAAAAAAAAATTTAAGGCCAATAGGTGTGAAGTCAATTGTAATGTGCTAATCATTTGAGAAACTGTGGAACCTTTGTTATGTTAGTAACAATTAGAAAGAGTTTCATAATTCAATTGAGATTTTTCTATATAATAGAAGGGAATGAAAACGTTTTATTAGAAAATGTGTGAAAGGGTAGTTTTTCTTATTGTCATGTTGGAAAAGTGAATTCATGAAATGTCCATAGTATTTTCAATTGTTTTTGCTACAATATTGAAGAGGAGAGGAGTGGAATAATGCAAGATATTAGTATTTTTTTAGCGTTTGGAGCTGGGTTCTTATCATTTATATCCCCATGTTGCTTACCGCTTTATCCGGCATTTTTATCATACATAACAGGTATGTCGGTTTCTGAATTGAAAGAAGAAAATGCAATGCTTCGCAAAAGAAGTATGATACATACAGCGTTTTTCTTACTTGGTTTTTCAATTATTTTTATTGCAATTGGATTTGGTACAAGTTTTATTGGAGGCATCTTTACAAATTATAAAGATTTAATTAGACAGTTAGGCGGTATATTTATCATCGTGTTCGGTCTTATTATTGTCGGTGTATTTAAGCCGAAGTTTTTAATGCAAGACCGTAAATTTACGTTTAAAAATCGTCCGAGTGGCTATTTTGGATCCGTTCTAATTGGGTTGGCCTTTGCTGCTGGATGGACACCTTGTACTGGGCCTATATTAGTGTCTGTCATTGGATTAGCAGCAACAAATCCAGAATCGGCAATGATTTATATGATTGCTTACATACTTGGATTTGCTATCCCGTTTTTCGTACTTTCATTCTTTATTACGAAAATGTCTTGGATTAAAAGAAATAGTATGAAATTCATGAAGATTGGAGGATACGTTATGATTGTCATGGGTATCTTCCTATATTTTAACTGGATGACGAAAATTATCGTATATTTCTCAAGTTTATTTGGTGGTTTTACCGGTTTTTAGTATTATTCTGTGAAAATGTTGGAAATACTAACGGAAAAGCATATAATAAAATTATATTTTGCATATAGCCACAAAAAAGGATGAGAAAATATGAACATAGTTCTGTTATCAAGTATCGTTGCTGTTTGTATGGCTGTCGGTGCGATGTTTATTCGTTTAAAAGCAGCTAAGAAACCTGCAACATTGAAAAAAATTATACTTCCCCCATTTTTTATGAGCACGGGAGCGTTGATGTTTGTTTTTCCTGAATTTCGATTAACTCCAGCAGAAATGTTAGAAGCAATTGGCGTCGGTTTGTTTTTCTCTATTTTTCTTATTAAAACATCTAAATTTGAAATTAGAGGACAAGAGATTTATTTGAAGCGTTCAAAAGCATTTGTTTTTATACTAATTGGATTACTTGTCGTGCGGATTGTATTTAAAACATACTTAAGCCAATCTCTTGATTTAGGACAACTTAGTGGCATGTTCTTCTTACTTGCGTTTGCAATGATCGTTTCATGGAGAATTGCAATGTACCGTTCCTTTACGAAATTACAGAAGGAAATGGAAAAAGAAGATGGTTTTTATAATGAAAAAGATATGAAGTTAACGTAAAGAGTGTTATATGTATAAAGAAACAACGTCTGATTAGACGTTGTTTTTTGTTAATCACTGAAAGGTAACTTCCTCAATTCTAGTTGTGATGTATAAATTGTCGACCATCGAAGAAGGAATTTAAGTTTGACGTTACGAATGGACCGATATAAGGAATACTATTTGGTTTGAAGTTTTATCACCGGTAATTGATGGCTAAGTTAGATTAGGTTGGATCGTATAGGAGACGTTCCTTCATTAACAATTACTCCACTTGATGGTACTGATACAACATGAAAGTGGAATGTTAATGACGAAATTTCACTTAGCTTAAGTGTCTTGAGCCGAATCTAATATTGCAAATATAAATGCAACAGGATGAATTGCTGCGAATACAACATATACCTCTGTAAATATTACAGGTACTGGTGATACGATTTATACGAGTGCTGTAGGGTTACAGATAGATTTAGCGAAAGCGAGATTAATTGCTACAAAATCAGTAACTGTAAGTTGAGCTTATAAAAAAGATTGCTATAAAATAGCAATCTTTTTTTACGAAGGGTATTTTGTTAGTAAAGATTGATAATGAGAATAATCAATCTTTTTTTCTTGTAGTTTTTTAACTAAAAATTTATGATCACGCTTTGGTGTGGCGATGATATATCCTTTAATAATTAAATCTTGTGTAATTTTAGAGGCATTTTCTTGTAATGCTAGTTCTCCGATTTTGCCAGCAATTTTTGACTTAGCAACATCGCGAAATAATTCCGGAACGGGACTTACTAGTTCTTCTAACAATTGTTTTTGTTCGTCAGCCCATAAGTGTCTTGTTTTATTAATATAGTGATCTTCCCAATCCAAAATGGACATACCGTCTTCTTTCGGTAACCGTTTTAGGAATTTTCTGAACATGAAATATCCACCAATGKACATAAGCCCTAATAATACAACAGTCCAAACGACTATAAACCAACTAAACCATCCTTCAAGCAATTGTATGCCCTCCTTTAACGAAAGCAATATTTTGTATTTTATTTATATTATAAGCAATGAGATTCATAGAAAGCAAGAACGCTTGATCATTTTGACCAAGCGTTGTGATTTAAACGAAGTATAGTTGTTCAACACATAAAATATCATTGTCATTTTCTACATATTCAATGATGAGTGTGCCAACTTTACGATCTTTATCTTCAGTTGTGAAAATAGAGTAAGAAGTAAAACGTGTTGTTGATAGGCCGCTTATATGTGTAGGTAAAGGAATGTAGTCGTTATCGCGGAAGAATTCCATCAGTTCAATATCTTCAAATTCTTTTCGGTCAACTTGTTTGTTTGTATAGCGGCGTTGAAGTTGTTTTAAAGATGCATTCCAAGAAATTGCTTTTGTGTCGTATACCATTGTTCTATCTCCTTACTGTATGTAATTATTAAGAACATACGTTCTAATCTAGTATACTCTTTTTATAAGAAAAGGGAAAGCAAAAAATAATGTAAGCTTGGATTTCCAAGCTTACATTATTTTGCGTCCGTCATAATCTCTATTTTTTATTATAAGTTAGATAAGAATAAGAAACAAGATGATATATATCTTGTTGATAGTTTTTAAAATTCTGTTTATTATTTATGTAATACAGTACAAGGGAATGAGAGGGATGACATACGTAATTTCACTCCAAGGACCGATGGCAAGTGGGAAAACAACATTGGCAAAAAGGTTAGAGCAATATGAGCTTTCAATTATATACGAAAATCCATATCCAATTGTAGAAAAAAGAAAAGAATTACATTTAGATATGAACTCAAAAGAGGGGTTTATTACAAATCAAAAAATGTTTATTGAAGCAAAAATAAAAGAGTTTCAAAATGTGAAAAGCTCAGTCGTGATTTTTGATCGTGGACCAGAAGATATTGAATTTTATACACTCTTTTATCCGAAGATGATAGGGAAAGAGTGGGGTATAGAAACAGAATTAAAAGATGAATTGTATAAATTAAGAGAATGCCGTTCGGATGCAATTTTTTATTTAGATGTTTCGAAAGAGAGTTTGTATGATAGGAGAAATAATGATAGGACAAGAAATCGAAGTACATTTGAGGAACAATTTAAATTAGTAGAAGTTGAAAAAGAATGGTATAAACAATTTCCCGTAACTTATGTGGACACTAATATATTATCAGTGGACGAATTAGAGGCATATTTTATAGGGTGGCTAAGGGAGAAAAGGCTATGAAAAAATATTATTATTCGTATATCCGACATTTGCAGAGTTTGAAATAACGGTAGCAACAGCATTGCTGAAAAAGAAATATGAAATCATTACAGCGGGTTTAACAAAAGAAATGATTATAAGTGAAACAGGCTTACAAGTACAGCCGTATATAGAATTAAGTGAAGTGCGTGTAGAAGAATATGAGGGGATTATCATTCCGGGCGGAGATGAAATACATATGAAAGAGGCGAAACTGCTTTTTTCAGTTATTCGTCAATTTTCTGAGCAAGGAAAATTAGTGGCAGCGATTTGTGCTGGACCGTATGCGTTAGCAAGGGCAGGTTTACTAAAAGAAATCTCTTATACAGTGACTATAGATTATCAAAAATTAGATTGTTTTCCAGTAGAAAATTTTGTGTATACAGAAGTTGTACAGCACGCAAATATTATTACAGCACAAGGACATGCATTTGTGCCATTTGGACTAGCGATTGCCTCCTATTTTGGAGTAGTGAATGAACATAATACAAATTTTTATAGTGGAAAGGGCAATATAATGATGGAGAATCTTTTACCGGAAAACGTGTAAAAGCTAGCGAATGCTAGCTCTTTTCTTTTTTACATCGATAAATAACTAACGTTTTCGGATCGCGCCATATACCGTTATGAAATGATAAATCATTTTCTATTTCTTCTTTTAGCCATTCCTTCATTTCGGTGTGAAGGGACATATTATCAGGTATATTCAGCGACGGGAACATGCTAGAAATATAGTTAACGATTGGAGTGGCATGATGAAAAACAAGTGCATTATGAATAATTGTTTCTTCAACAGTTGAAAAAACAGAGTGTAATAGATCTTTACCATTTTCTAAACAAAATGGAGCTACTGACGGTGATGTTTTCGGTAAATCAAATGTGACTAACATTTTGTTACACATTTCATCTATACGAGGTAATGAAACTTTAGAATTTGTTGTAGCTAAAAGGGCGCCGCCAGGACGAATTATCTTATGGAATCCTTGAATAGTTTTTTCGACATCTTTCATGTGGTATAACATATGCCTTGCGATTAGCAGGTCATAACAATTAGCTTCGAAAGGAAGTTTACTAGCGTCACCGAGTTTCCATTCAATCATATTATTCGTTATAGCAGCTTCAGAAAGCATAGTTTCGGATTGATCAAAACCAGTTAGATGTCCTTTATGACCATTAGTTTGCAAAAGGGAAAGAAATTTTCCGTTAGCACACCCGACCTCTAATATTTTTTCTTCACCTTGGAGTTGTAAATGTTCAATGACGACTTCATCTACATTCACTTGTTTTTCTTCGTAATGTTTATGCGTATCGATACGTGTTTGTAAATGGTTACTTACGTTGTATTGGCGTTTTACATCATTCATTTTTTCACATTCCACCTTTATGCAAAATTGCTGAATCGCATGTGTTAATACATCTGTTTTATTTAAACCTTCGTAATGGAGTGCGTCTTCAAACCTTGTAAGTAATTTTTCTTCAATTCGAAAATGAATATCTTTTCGCTTCGCCACTGAAATTTCGCCCCTTTGCATCTGTTAGTGAGACTATAGCACGTCTGAAAAAAATCTGTAAATAAATTGTGTACACAAGTACAAGTATGAGAGGGATAAAAAATTGCTTGAATAATATTTTAAACTATTGACGATTTAACCGTTTTCATATATTCTTAAATTAAGTAATATTCAAATAATTCAAAAGAAATGAGAGAGTCACATGCTTCTTCAAGGAACACATCGAATTGGTCGTATGGCCATGCTGTTGGCACTTGCGGATGAGAATGAAAGTCCCGTATTATCTATTCCGAAAGGTTGGAAATATTGTACTGGGAAAGTTGGTTCTATGAATTCGCAAAAAGTAGTAGCAGCAATGGAAACAGCGGCTAAGAGCAACCGAGTTATTGAAACAGATGTTTACAGAGAAACACATGCACTTTATCATGCAATTATGGAAGCTTTGTACGGAGTGACGAGAGGTCAAATTCAGTTAGCAGACGTTCTTCGTACAGTAGGACTTCGCTTTGCGATTGTGCGCGGTACACCATACGACGGAAAAAAAGAAGGCGAATGGGTTGCTGTTGCACTTTATGGAACGATTGGTGCACCTGTAAAAGGATCTGAGCATGAGGCGATTGGTTTAGGAATTAATCACATATGATTTGCCCATAGTCTATTAGTTAGAAGGGGGCCTTATTTTTTAGGACAGAAGTCTGTCTTAAAAAGATAAGGTCCCCTTTTGCCTTTATAAGGAGGAAAAAGAATGATTACGTTAACAGGACACACATTGACAGTTGAAGAAATGAAGAGGTTGTTACTTGAAGGTGAAGGTGTAACAGCTTGCCCAACTAGTATGCAAAAAGTGGCAGAGTGCCGCGAAGTTGTCGAGAAAATTGTAGAGGACGGAAAAGTCGTTTACGGTATTACAACTGGATTTGGAAAGTTTAGTGATGTACTTATTCAAAAAGATGATGTAAAAGCACTTCAACACAACTTAATTCAGTCACATGCGTGCGGAATAGGCGATCCATTCCCTGAAGAAGTATCACGCGGTATGTTGATTTTACGAGCTAATACGATGTTAAAAGGAGTATCGGGTGTTAGACCACTTGTTGTAAACATGCTTCTTGAGTTTGTAAATCGTAAAATTCATCCAGTCGTTCCGCAACAAGGATCACTAGGAGCGAGCGGTGATTTAGCACCTTTATCTCATCTTGCTCTCGTTTTATTAGGTGAAGGTGAAGTGTTCTACAAAGGAAAACGAGTTCATGCGATGGTTGCTCTTACAGAAGAAGGACTTGAACCTATTGAACTTGAAGCAAAAGAAGGTCTTGCGTTAATCAATGGTACGCAGGCAATGACAGCGCAAGGGGTTCTTTCTTATATAGAAGCTGAAGCAAGTGCTTATCAATCAGAATTAATTGCATCGATGACAATGGAAGGATTACGCGGCATTATTGATGCATTCGATGAAAATGTTCATAAAGCGCGTGGTTATAAAGAGCAAGTCGAAGTGGCAAGCAGAATTCGTGATATTCTTCATGATAGTAAACTTGTGACAAAACAAGGAGAACTTCGTGTACAAGATGCATATTCACTTCGTTGTATCCCGCAAGTTCACGGTGCTTCTTGGCAAGTTTTAAATTATGTGAAAGAAAAATTAGAAATTGAAATGAATGCAGCAACAGATAATCCACTTATTTTTGATGGCGGTGAAAAAGTAATCTCTGGTGGTAATTTCCACGGACAACCAATTGCATTTGCAATGGACTTCTTAAAAGTAGGGATGGCGGAGCTTGCAAATATTTCAGAGCGCCGTATTGAACGCCTAGTAAATCCGCAATTAAATGACTTACCACCATTTTTAAGTCCAGAACCAGGACTTCAATCAGGTGCCATGATTATGCAATATGCAGCGGCTTCACTCGTTTCAGAAAATAAAACGTTAGCTCATCCAGCGAGTGTAGATTCAATTCCGTCTTCAGCTAACCAAGAAGATCACGTAAGTATGGGAACAATAGCTTCACGTCATGCGCATCAAATTATTCAAAATGCAAGACGCGTTCTTGCAATTGAGATGATCTGTGCGATGCAAGCAGCAGAATATCGCGGAATTGAAAACATGAGTACAGTTACAAAAACGTTCTATCATCAAGGTCGTCAGCAAGTGCCATCTATTACAAATGACCGTATATTCTCAACGGATATTGAAAATATCGCGCATTGGTTAAAAACGAATTATTCAATAAAGGAAAGATTGGATGTAAATGCAGCACTATAAAACGAGAAAAGGGAGAGATTGAAATGGAAAAAGTACAACAAACAATTCGTGCGGCAAGAGGTACTGAGTTACAAACGAAAGGATGGGTTCAAGAAGCTGCACTTCGAATGTTAATGAACAATTTAGATCCTGAAGTAGCTGAAAAACCAGAAGAATTAGTTGTATATGGCGGAATTGGCCGTGCAGCTCGTAATTGGGAAAGCTACCATGCAATTGTTGATTCATTAAAAACGTTAGAAAACGATGAAACGTTACTTGTTCAATCAGGAAAACCGGTAGCAATTTTTAAATCACATGAAGATGCGCCTCGCGTTCTTTTAGCGAACTCAAACTTAGTACCGAAGTGGGCGAACTGGGATCACTTCCGTGAACTAGAGAAAAAAGGTCTTATGATGTACGGACAAATGACAGCGGGTAGCTGGATTTACATTGGGACACAAGGGATTTTACAAGGAACATATGAAACATTTGGTGAAGCGGCACGTCAACATTTCGATGGTTCATTAAAAGGTACTGTAACGATTACTGCTGGTTTAGGTGGCATGGGTGGCGCACAACCGCTTGCTGTAACGATGAACGGCGGTGTTGTAATTGCTATTGATGTAGATAAGCGTAGTATCGATCGTCGTATTGAAAAGAGATATTGTGATAAGTATACAGAATCATTAGAAGAAGCATTGGCTATTGCAAACGAATATAAAGAGAAGAAAGAGCCTATTTCAATTGGATTATTAGGTAATGCAGCAGAAATTTTACCTGAGTTAGTAAACCGTAATATTATCCCTGACTTAGTTACGGATCAAACTTCTGCCCATGATCCATTAAACGGTTATATTCCAGTAGGTTACACAGTAGAAGAAGCAGCGAAGCTTCGTGAAGAAGATCCAGAACGTTACGTACAATTATCAAAAGAAAGTATGAAAAAACATGTAGAAGCAATGCTTGCAATGCAAGAAAAAGGCGCGATTACATTTGATTACGGAAATAACATTCGCCAAGTTGCTTTCGATGAAGGATTAAAAAATGCTTTCGATTTCCCGGGATTCGTTCCAGCATTTATCCGTCCATTATTCTGTGAAGGAAAAGGACCATTCCGCTGGGTAGCACTTTCTGGTGATCCAGAAGATATTTATAAAACAGACGAAGTTATTTTACGCGAGTTCGCGGATAATGAGCATTTATGTAATTGGATTCGTATGGCACGTCAGCAAGTTGAGTTCCAAGGTCTTCCATCACGTATTTGTTGGCTTGGTTATGGCGAGCGTGCGAAATTTGGCCGCATTATTAATGAAATGGTGGCTAATGGTGAATTATCAGCACCGATCGTTATCGGCCGTGACCATTTAGATTGTGGATCAGTAGCATCTCCAAACCGTGAAACAGAATCTATGAAAGACGGTAGTGATGCAGTAGCAGACTGGCCAATTTTAAATGCATTAATTAACAGTGTAAACGGTGCAAGCTGGGTGTCTGTTCATCACGGTGGTGGCGTTGGTATGGGTTATTCACTTCACGCTGGAATGGTTATCGTTGCAGATGGAACAGAAGCAGCGGCAAAACGTATTGAACGCGTATTAACTTCTGACCCTGGTATGGGTGTTGTTCGTCACGTTGATGCTGGCTATGACTTAGCGGTTCAAACTGCGAAAGAAAAAGGCGTTAACATCCCAATGATGAAATAAGGAGGAAGAAACATGCTGGACACTTTACTAATAAATATCGGTCAATTACTAACAATGGATCAAGAAGATGGCTTGTTAAGACGGGAAGCGATGAATACGCTTCCTGTTATTGAAAACGGTGCGGTTGGAATTGAAAATGGTGTAGTTACTTTCGTTGGAACAGCGGAAGAAGCTAAAGGATTACAAGCGAAAGAGGTTATTGATTGCGACGGGAAAATGGTTTCTCCTGGTCTTGTTGATCCGCATACTCATCTTGTATTTGGTGGATCTCGTGAAAATGAAATCGCGCTAAAACTACAAGGAGTTCCGTACTTGGAAATTTTAGAACAAGGTGGAGGTATTCTTTCAACTGTAAATGCAACGAAACAAGCGTCGAAAGAAGAACTTGTTCAAAAAGCTAAATTCCATTTAGACCGTATGCTATCTTTTGGAGTTACAACTGTAGAAGCGAAGAGTGGTTACGGATTGGATGATGAGACAGAATGGAAACAATTAGAGGCAACTGCACAATTACAAAAAGAGCATTCAATTGATTTAGTTTCAACATTTTTAGGTGCTCATGCAGTTCCGAAAGAGTATAAAGGAAGATCGAAAGAATTTTTACAATGGATGCTAGATTTATTACCGGAAATGAAAGAGAAGCAATTAGCTGAGTTCGTTGATATTTTCTGCGAAACAGGTGTGTTCTCTGTAGAAGAATCAAAAGAATTTTTATTAAAAGCGAAAGAGCTTGGCTTTGATGTGAAAATTCATGCAGATGAAATCGACCCTCTTGGTGGTGCGGAAGCAGCGGCTGAAATTGGTGCAGCATCAGCGGACCATTTAGTTGGCGCTTCTGATAAAGGAATTGAAATGCTTGCGAATTCTAATACAGTAGCAACTTTATTACCAGGAACAACTTTCTATTTAAATAAAGAAAGCTTCGCACGCGGCCGCAAAATGATTGATGAAGGTGTTGCAGTTGCTTTAGCTACAGACTTTAACCCAGGTAGCTGTCCAACTGAAAACATTCAGCTTATTATGAGCATTGCGATGCTGAAACTGAAAATGACACCAGAAGAAGTTTGGAATGCGGTAACAGTGAACTCATCTTATGCCATTAATCGAGGCGATGTAGCTGGGAAAATTAGAGTTGGTCGTAAGGCGGATTTAGTTTTATGGGATGCTTATAATTACGCTTATGTACCGTACCATTACGGCGTAAGTCATGTAAATACAGTATGGAAGAATGGGAATATCGCATATACAAGAGGTGAACAATCGTGGAGCACGGCCACTATTTAAAGAAAAATGCAAAGTTTATCGATCGTGAAGTGACGAAGTGGAGCGAAATGATTAAAAATTGGGAGGAAGGTGTGGAAATATTCGGTGCTGCCTTAATTGGAGCGCCCCTTTCTAAACCATCTATTAGCCATTCAGGAGCATGTTTTGCACCAAAAACAATTCGTTCAATGTTGGATGCATATAGCACGTACGCAATTACAGAAGAACACGATATGAAAGAAAGTGTTCTTCATGATTGTGGTGATATTACGATGCATGTGACAGATATAAAAGAGAGTCATAACCGAATTGCGAAAACAGTTGGTCACTTGACGAAAGTAAATCCGAAAATGATACCAATCGTTCTTGGTGGTGACCACTCGATTAGTTTTCCGAGTATAACTGGTTTTGCAAATAGTAAAGGGAAGGTCGGTATTATTCAATTTGATGCCCATCATGATTTACGTAATTTAGATGATGGTGGTCCATCAAATGGTACACCGTTCCGTAGTTTGCTAGAAAATGATGTGATTACAGGAAAACAACTCGTTCAAATTGGGATTCGTAATTTTTCAAATGCACGAGCGTACCATGAATATGCAAAAGAGCATGGCGTGACAGTGTATACAATGAAAGATGTAAGAGAGCGAAAAATAAAAGATCTTATTTCAGAAAGTATTGAAGTATTAAGAAAACAAGATGTGACTTCTATTTATATTTCTCTTGATATGGACGTACTAGACCAAGCGTTTGCGCCGGGCTGTCCAGCAATTGGCCCTGGTGGGATGGATAGTACAACTTTACTTGATGCAATTGAATTCCTTGGTAAAGAGCCACTCGTTCAAGGGATGGATATAGTAGAAATTGATCCAACTCTTGATTTTAGGGATATGACGAGTAGAGTAGCTGTGCAAGTGATTATGAGTTTTCTTTTAGCGCGAGAAACGATTAGTAAACAGGTTAGTATATAAGCGAAGGATCGTGTGTGAAGTTTTGAAGCAACCGTTTTTGTCATTATATAAAAATACATCGCTACTTATATGTAGTGATGTGTTTTTTTTGTTTTACAAGGTATATAAAATTGGAGGAAATGGGTGTAGAAATGTAACAAAATCGCGGGTTTTTTAGTGTTTCTGTACAGCTTGAATTTTTATGTGTAAATAAATTGACATAGAAAATAATTTTGTGATATTATAAAAATTTTGCTAAAAAAATAAATGTGTGTTAAGATTGAGAAGGTTACCATATATGGAGGTGGATTATTTGTTTCAAATTGGCGATAACATCGTTTATCCAATGCACGGAGCAGGTATAATTAAAGCCATAGAAGAAAAGGAAATCTCAGGAGAAAAAAGACAGTATTATGTTATAAAAATGTCGGCTAGTAATATGGAAGTAATGATTCCTATGGGGAAAATATTGAGTTCAAATATACGACCAGTTACAGATATAAAGGCATTAACAAACATAATAGATATTTTTCAGCATGGGGAATCAGATAGATTACTTACGTGGAAACAAAGGTATAAATTAAACACTGATAAAATAAAAACGGGTAAAATACAAGAAGGTGCTGAAGTTGTACGTGATTTAWTACGTATGCAGAAAGAAAAAGCACTTAATGCAAGCGAAAAGAAAATGTTAGATAACGCACATGAATTTTTGATTAGTGAGCTGGGATTAATTGAAGGTATCACAGAAAATCAAATAAAAAGCTTTTGTTAAGATTCATTGTAGATAATGTATTACATCCCAAAAAAGATCTTGAATTTTTTGGGAATATAATTATAGAAAATCAATCATTTCAAAGACATTCAACTCTTTCAAACCACTTTTAGAGCATTAACCTCTTTTGTTATTACTACAATTTAATCCATTTTTATTTTTTAATTTCTTTTACGAATGTTCGAAGTTTAATTAAATAACTCGATAAAATAGTTACTTGATTTTTGCAATCCTGATTCACACTGGCACGGACGAGGAGCCGTAAGGATGAAAGAGAGGTAGGGCTTTCATTGTTTTAGGTATATAAGTTATTATTTTTAGAAGAATACTGAACCACTCCCACTTCTATTGTTAAGAGATTTTCCATATGTGAGGAGATAATAATTGTTTATTTTCTTTATTTAAAAGAGATAAACGAATTGTTAGCCTTATATGGTCAACTAAAAAAGGTTTCCTACTTAGGAAACCTTTTTAATTTTATTTATTTCATTTCAGGATATTTTTGTTAGTTATCGGGAAAAAGTAAACAAATGTTACTCCATTACGATAATAGGTTTAATCGTTTTTCCTGTTTTAGAATCTTCAAATGCTTGAGCAATTTCTTCAAAAGAATAGAATTGTACAAACTTATCGAATGGGAATAGTCCTTTTTCATAGAAATTAATTAATTTTGGAATGAATAGTTGCGGTACTGCATCACCTTCAACTACCCCTTTAATTGTAATAGCTTTTACGACAATTTCATTTGTTACGTTTAAAGTTAAATCCTTTTTACCAACAGCAACAGTTGCCATTGTACCTTTTACTCGTAAGCATTGAATGGATTGCAGTGTAACAGTATTTACGCCAGTTGTTTCAAATGAGTAATTAGCTCCACCGTTTGTAATTTCTTTAATTTTGGCAACTGGATCTTCGTTTAAGCTATTAATCGTGTGTGTAGCGCCTAATTCCTTCGCTAATTCTAAACGACTATCATGAATATCAATGGCAATGATTGTAGTACATCCAGCAATTTTAGCTGCCATTAAGCCACTAAGGCCAACAGCACCGGTTCCAAATACAACTAGGCTACTACCTGGTTTTGGCTGTAATGAATTTAGGATCGTACCGCTACCAGTCATAATTCCACAACCAAGTGGTCCTAACAAACGTATATCAACATCTTTTGGTACTTTTACAGTATTATTCTCATTAACAACGGCATGGTATGCGAATGAAGATTGGCCGAAGAATTGAGAAATGTCATTATTGTTAAGATCGTGTATAGGTGTTACATGGCGTTTGTTTTTTCCAGAGAAGTTTAATTCAATCATATTTTCGCAAGCAGCAGCATTACCATCTAAGCAATTTTCACAATGACCACAGTAAGAAAATCCAAGTACAACATGGTCACCAGGTTTAACCGATGTTACATTACTTCCCACTTTTTCTACAATACCAGAACCTTCATGTCCTAAAACAACTGGTTTTGGTGTTGGCATTGTACCGTCTAAAACTGTTGCATCTGTATGACATATACCCGAAGCGATAATTTTTACTAATACTTCATCGTCTTTAATCTCGTCTAAGTATACTTCTTGCATATTAAAATCTTTTTCGGGTGTAGAAACGATAGCTTTTGTTTTCATTGTTATCCTTCTTTCTAAAAATTAAATAAGAAAAAATACTTTCAACTATCTAGGAGTCTTTTATTAGTTCCTAAAATTTCGTTGGTATAATTAAAAAACAAATGAATTATTGAAACCTCGTTAGTGTAAGTTTGAACATAGTACATTGGAAACAGGTTCTTTTTGGTTAGTAAATAGTTAAATAATTAATTACCGATATATTCTATAGTAATAAAACTAGAAAAAAAGAAAACATCCACTTAATAAGTATTTTCCTCATCCACTTACTGGGCATTAGAATAAACAGTAGATTCCTGAATTTCAGAATCCTTAAAGTTAAAAACGGTTAGTTTTATTATACGAATATTCCTACGTAAGAGCGTATAAATTGACGTTACTATCTAAAAGTAAGTATGATGCGATTATAGTTAGATTTTTTTAGGGGGAAGAAAAATGACAAGTTCAAATAATAAAGCGGCAAGTATTTATGAAGGAACAAATATAAACGCTTGGGGGTCTTTTGAAAATATTGAAGAAACGAAGTTATTTCATCCGATTCAAATTGGATCTTGGTCTCTTCGTAATCGCATAGCGATGGCACCGATGACGAGATGTTTTGCAAATAATGAGACTGGGGTAGTTGGTACTGATGTAGTAGAGTATTATCAAAAACGTGCTGCTGATGGGATTGGATTAATTATTACAGAAGGAATTGTCATTAGCCCGAGAGCAAAAGGGAATCCGGGAGTACCAGGTATTTATACACAAGCGCAAATTGATTCTTGGAAACCTGTTACAGAGGCAGTACATAAAGAAGGCGGAACGATTATTGCTCAAATATGGCATGTTGGACGTATGAGTCATCACGAAATAATTGGTGGTCAAATGCCGCAAGCACCGTCTGCTATTGCTGCGGAGGGTAATGTTCCGCGTTTTCGTAAACCGTTTGATACACCAGAAGCAATGACAATAGAAGAAATAAAAGAAGTTGTCGATCAATATGCACAGGCTGCAAAAAACGCAATCGAAGCTGGATTTGATGGTGTAGAAATTCACGGTGCACACGGATATTTAATTGACCAATTTACTTATGAATTTGCGAATAAACGTACTGATAAATACGGCGGTGACTTAAAACAAAGGTTAACGTTTATGAAAGAAGTTGTTCAGGCTGTAATTGAAGCAGTTGGAGCTGATAAAACGCTTCTTCGCTTCTCTGCCTTTAAAGGTGATAATCCTACTTATATGTGGGAACATCCTGAACTTGCAATTGAAACGTTTGTAAATATGTTTAAAGAAGTTGGATTAACGATGATTCACCCTTCAACGATGAATTATACGCAAGTTATTGCTGACGGTAAGAATTTTCATCAATTAGTAAGAAAGTATTGGGATAGTACTATCGTAGGAGTAGGTAATTTGAATCCGAAAGAGGCAGAAGAAGCACTGCAAGAAGGAACAATTGATGTAGCGGCGTTCGGAAGACCATTAATCGCTAATCCAGATTTTGTTCAGCGAATTAAAAATGCTGAAAATTTGGTTGAATATGACGCGAAAGAGCATCTTGCTACATTAATTTGAATAAAGATAAAAGGAGAACACATCAGGTGTTCTCCTTTTATTATGGATTTTCATAGGAGGAAGCGGGATGAGTGAAACGCTACTCGTTATTATTAGTATATTGCTCTTATTGATGTTACTATTAATCATTTTTTTTATTATTACATTTTTTATTAAAAAACGGACGCATCATTCTATATTAAAGTTACATCCATACTTAGGAAGGATGCGTTATTTACTTGAAAAGATAGGACCGGAATTTAGGCAATATTGGTTTGATCATGATACGGATGGAAAGCCCTTTTCACGTTATGATTTTCAAAGTGTAATGTTTCTAGCAAAATATCGTTCAGAAATACTCGGTTTTGGATCAAAACGAGATTTTGATGCATCTGGATATTATATCGCTAATACATTATTTCCGAAATTAACAGATGAATTAAGTGTGAATGTAACGAAAGAACGTGAAGGGAAAAAGTATGTGATTCATAAAGAAGGGTTATTTTCACGAAGAGAAAAATTGACAGCGGATACAACGAATCTTTGGTTATATGAAGAAGACGATGCAATTATCGTCGGTGAAAACCGCAAATATCCGTGGAAACTGTATGGCATGTTTGGCGCATCAGCAACTTCTTACGGTGCGATTGGCGAAAATTATATTTTGGCAAGTGGATTTGGCGCGAAGATGGCTGGCGGTTCGTGGATTAATACGGGGGAAGGTGGTGTAATACCGGAACATTTACATACCGGTGCAAATATCATTGCCCAAATTGGTCCGGGATTATTTGGATACCGTGACGAGGACGGGGATTTTTCGATGAAGGAATTTATGGAGAAGGCGAAAGAAAGTAATATTAAAGCGTTTGAATTGAAATTTGGGCAAGGAGCAAAAATACGTGGTGGTCATTTAGAAGGACAGAAGGTAAATGAGAAAATCGCTTCCGTTCGGAAAGTACGAGAAGGAGAAACGATTAATTCACCAAATCGTTTTTCATTTATTAGTAGTGCCGCAGAGGCTTTATATTTTATTCAAGATTTACAAGAAAACGGTGGTAAACCAGTGGGCATGAAAATTGTAATTGGTCAACAAAAGCCTTTGGAAGATTTATTAAAAGCAATGAAAGAATTAAACATCTATCCAGATTTTATTACAATCGACGGTTCAGAAGGTGGATCAGGGGCAACATATAAATCGATGGCAGATAGTATGGGGCTTCCGCTTATACCGGCATTACTTACATTTATTGATACAGCAAATCATTACGGTGTCAGGAATAAATTAAAGGTGTTTGCCTCCGGGAAATTAATCACGCCAGATAAAGTGGCGATTGCTTTAGCTATCGGTGCAGATGCCGTAAATTCAGCACGCGGATTTATGATGGCAAGCGGTTGTATTATGGCACTTCAATGTAATTCAGGGCAATGCCCATCGGGGGTTGCAACTACGAATCCACACTACCAAAAAGCATTAGATCCGTATGAGAAAAAATGGCGAGTAATGAACTATGTTATTAGTATGAGATATAGTTTGTTCTCACTTGCGGCAGCAGCGGGAGTAAAGAGCCCGCGCCATTTAACGAGAGAGCATATTGTGTTTAAAGATGAGGTGGGGCGGATAGTTCCTCTTTCAGAATTGTTTCCTACTAGTAAATAGAAGATAAGCTATGTTTAATAAATTAAAAGTCATACATTCGTATGGCTTTTTTCTTTTAAAATTCAACTAATAAACGAATGAAAATAAGGTGTGAAAAAACGCCATTTTTTTCTGAATATTTTTACTTTAATTTATTTTAAAAACCGGGTAATCCACTGGGATAAAGGCGTTTATAAAGGTTTTCACATGTAGTGAAAAGGGCTTGTTCACTTGAAAGAACAAAAAATGTTTGTTAAGGTAGGGAACCATAAGCGAAAACAAGAAAATAGAAAAAGTCATTTTTCGAAATTTTGAATGGCTTATATAACTAAGGGAGAGATTTGGTGAAGATTGAGATTATGGTTTCGCTTGCTATTTATATGGCAGGTATGTTGTATATCGGTTATTGGTCTTATAAGAAGACATCCGATTTATCAGATTATATGTTAGGCGGAAGGGGACTCGGTCCAGCAGTTACAGCTTTATCAGCTGGTGCTTCTGACATGAGTGGTTGGATGCTAATGGGATTACCTGGTGCGATGTATGCAACAGGATTATCAAGTGTATGGATTGCGATAGGTTTATTAATAGGTGCTTATGCAAACTATTTAATTCTTGCCCCGCGTTTGCGAACGTATACAGAAATGGCAAATGATTCAATTACGATTCCAGATTTTTTAGAAAATCGGTTTAAAGATCGTACGAAAATACTTCGTTTTGTCTCCGCTATCGTCATTTTAGTGTTTTTCACATTTTATGCGTCAGCTGGTTTAGTTTCAGGTGGACGTTTGTTTGAGAATTCTTTCAATCTTGATTATAAAATTGGTTTATTTGTAACTGTCGGTGTCGTTGTTGCTTATACATTATTCGGTGGCTTTTTAGCAGTAAGTTGGACCGACTTTGTGCAAGGTTGTATTATGTTTATTGCTCTTGTGTTAGTGCCAATTGTAGCTTTTACAGATGTCGGTGGTGTAACAGAAACATTCAATACGATTAAGCAAGTTGATGCATCGCATTTAGATATGTTTAAAGGTACTACAATTCTTGGTATTATTTCATTTTTAGCATGGGGTCTTGGGTATTTTGGTCAACCGCATATTATTGTTCGCTTTATGGCAATTACCTCTGTTAAAGATTTAAAAACTTCTCGTAGAATCGGTATCGGTTGGATGACGATTTCAATTATAGGTGCAATGCTTACTGGTCTAATTGGTATTGCTTATTACGCTAAAAATAATGAGAAATTACAAGACCCAGAAATGGTCTTTGTAACATTCTCAAACATTTTATTCCATCCGTATATTACTGGATTTTTATTGTCAGCTATTTTGGCTTCGATTATGAGTAGTATTTCCTCGCAATTACTCGTTATTTCAAGTGCTGTAACGGAAGATTTCTATAAAACATTTTTCCGTCGTAACGCAAGTGATAAAGAACTTGTATTTATCGGTAGACTGTCAGTATTAGTAGTAGCTATGATCGCAGTTGTTTTAGCGTATCATCCAAGTGATACAATTTTAACACTTGTCGGTTATGCTTGGGCAGGATTTGGTTCAGCATTCGGACCCGCCATTTTATTAAGTTTATATTGGAAGAGAACGAACAAATGGGGTGTTCTTGCTGGTATGATTGTAGGTGCAGTAGTTGTTATTACTTGGGTACAAATTCCAAGTTTAAAAGCGACTATGTATGAAATGGTACCTGGATTCTTCTGTAGTTTATTAGCTGTTATAGTTGTAAGTTTATTAACGAAAGAACCAGTGAAAGCAATTCATCGTGAATTTAACGAGATGGAAGCAGTGTTGGAAGAGGAAACGAAATAATTAGCGAAGAGAGTAAATGCTAACTAGCATTTACTCTCTTTTGATTTAAAATGAAAATAAGTGCTTGTTGACAACTAAAAGTAAGTAACTTATAATAAATATTGAGTTCGAGATAATTTATTTCCGAATAAAGATTTCAGATGGAGTAAATATTTTTTTGGAATTATCTCGAATTCGAGATGAATTCAGTGATATAGAAGATAATGCGTAATTTCACAGCTTATATCTCGAATTAAAGATAAAATCATAACGATGGATTTTACTTTGCAGTATGGACAAAATGAATAATGAATTTTAATGTATAAAAGTTTTTAAAATGAAATAAAAAGGGGCGGAGAAAATGGAAAAGAAAACGATGGGAATTCATCACATTACAGCAATCGTAGGTCACCCACAAGAAAATGTAGATTTTTATGCAGGTGTATTAGGATTGCGTTTAGTAAAACAAACAGTGAATTTTGATGATCCAGGTACGTATCATCTTTATTTTGGTAATACAGGAGGGAAGCCTGGAACAATTATTACGTTTTTTCCATGGGCAGGTGCTCGTCAAGGTATTATTGGGGACGGTCAAGTAGGCATTACGTCTTATGTCGTACCAAAAGGTACAATGGAGTTTTGGGAAAATAGATTAGAAAAATTCGACGTACCGTATACAAAAATGACTCGGTTTGGAGAACAGTATATAGAATTTGATGATCCACATGGTTTGCATATAGAATTAGTTGAAAGAGAAGAGGGCGAATTAAATAATTGGACTTTTGGGGAAGTTACGCCAGAAGTAGCAATTAAAGGATTTGGCGGTGCTGTTCTTTTATCTGCACAACCTCAAAAAACTGCTGAATTGTTAGAGCATGTTATGGGTCTTGAGAAAGTAGGAGAAGAGGGAGAGTTTATGCGGTTCCGTTCTTCTGCTGATATTGGAAATATTATCGATTTGAGATTATCAACAATTGGACGTGGGCAAATGGGTGTTGGTACAGTTCATCATATTGCTTGGAGAGCGAGTGATGATGCTGATCAATTAGACTGGAAAGAGCATGTTTCTCGCTTTGGATATGGTGTAACCCCTGTACAAGACCGAAACTATTTTAACGCAATTTATTTTAGAGAACACGGCGAAATCTTATTTGAAATTGCAACAGACCCTCCTGGTTTTACCCATGACGAATCTTTAGAGACGATGGGTGAGGAGTTAAAATTACCGGATCGATATGAACAACATAGAAAACAAATTGAACAGACACTCTTACCATTTGAAGTGAGAAATCTAGATTAAAGTGATTGAAAGGGGAAAAGGAATATGATGAAACATGTTTTTCAAAAAGGAAAAGATACGTCAAAACCAGTGTTGTTATTGCTTCATGGTACAGGAGGAAATGAATTAGATTTATTACCGCTTGCAGAAAGAATTGATCGGGAAGCTTCTGTATTAAGTGTTCGTGGAAATGTATTAGAAAATGGGATGCCTCGTTTCTTCCGCCGATTAGCAGAAGGTATTTTTGATGAAGAGGATCTTGTTTTCCGTACGAAGGAATTAAATGAATTTTTAAATGAAGCAGCAAAAACATATGAATTTGATAGAGATAATATCGTAGCTGTTGGGTATTCAAATGGAGCAAATATTGCGGCGAGCTTATTATTCCATTACGAAAATGCATTAAAAGGTGCAGTCCTTCATCACCCAATGGTGCCTAGAAGAGGAATAGAGTTACCTAATTTAGCAGAGAAATTCGTATTTATCGCTGCTGGAACAAATGATCCAATTTGTTCACCTTCTGAGTCAGAGGAATTGAAGATGCTATTAGAAAATGTAGATGTTAATGTAACAATGCATTGGGAAAATAGAGGACATCAATTAACGATGAATGAAGTAGAGAAGGCAACAGAATGGTATGAAAAAATATTTTCACATGCATAAATAGTAGACTAAATCGAGTGTAAAATCATAAAGATTTTATACTCGATTTTTTTGTTGCAATTTAAGGGGTTAAAAGAGAATAGGAAAGTTATGTTAAAATATAAAGAAAATGTAGAATAATGGAGGGGAACTATTAGATGTCAAACTACGAAAATGAAGAAATGCTAACGGGAGGGAATGTCTCAAACGTATATCGTTCGGAAGATACTGTTCGACGAGAATTAAAGCAAGGCAGTACCAAAATTCATAAGCTATTAAATCATTTGGAAAACAAAGGTTTTAGTTATGCACCAAAGTTTTTAGGTATTGATGATAAAGATAGAGAGATATTATCATTTATTGAAGGAGAAGCTGGTAATTACCCTTTAAAAGAGTACATGTGGTCTAATGAGGTTTTAAAAGAAATAGCGAAGATGCTCGGTCTTTATCATGATGCTGTGAGTGATTTCCCGTTATCAGATGATTGGAAACCGATGGATAATACTCCAAATACAATAGAGGTTGTATGCCACAATGATTTTGCAATATACAACATTATTTTTAATAACGAAAAACCAGTAGGTATTATTGATTTTGATGTTGCTGGTCCTGGACCCAGACTTTGGGACATAGCCTATACTCTTTACACTTGTGTCCCATTAAGTAGAGTTTATTATAAGGAAACAGGTGCGGCGGTTTATTATAATTCATTACAGCATGCAGACCGCATAAAGCAAAGAGTTAAATTGTTTTTTGAGTCCTATAAAAGTGATGGCATCGCCGAGGATTATTTGGAGATGGTACTTCTACGATTAGAAGGATTATGTAAATACATGAAAAGAAAAGCACTAGAAGGCGATATGAACTTCCAAAAGATGATAGATGAAGGGCATCTTGAACATTATGAAAATGATATTCAGTTTATTCGTAAACATGGAAAATAGTGGATTTAATAAAATAAATCGTATACAAAAATAAAGCTCAGAGTCATATAGGGACTTTGAGCTTTTTAACGTATTAGTGTAGATGTTTTCCACAATAACTCGACTACTTATAACAGATGTCTTTTACTATATTAATGTAGCATAGTTAAGAGTTTGTTACAGGCTGAGCTGTAGCAATCGGTAATTGGATATCGACAGTTGTTCCTATGTTTAATTCACTGGAAATGAATAATTTTCCGTGATGCTCTTGAATGATTTTATAGCACATCATTAAGCCGAGGCCAGTTCCTTTTTCTTTCAAGCTATAAAAAGGTTCGCCAAGACGAGCCATGCGCTCTTCAGGAATCCCACACCCTTCATCCATAATGCGTATTGAAACAAAATCATTTTCTAACGAAGTTGTTTGAATGAATATGTTACCACCATCAGGCATCGCCTCGATTGCATTTTTTAATATGTTAATCAAAACTTGTTTTAATTGATTACTATCACATTGAATGTCAGAAATATAATCGAAATGATCCATGATGATATGAACGCTATGCATAATTGCTGTTGGTAAAATAAAAGTTACAACTTCTTCAATTAATGTTTGTACGTTGCATGTATGAATAGATAACACTTGTGGTTTAGACATCGCCATAAATTGGCTTGTTATAGATTCCATTTGTGAAATTTCACTCAACATAACGTCCACATACCATTTATTTTCCTCATTTATTTCTGGATGTAATAACGTTAAAAATCCTTTTAATGAAGTGAGCGGGTTTCTAATTTCATGGGCAATTCCAGCTGTCAGTTGTCCTACTACTGCAAGTTTTTCGGATTTCCGTAATAACTTTTCAGTTTCTTTTAGTTCGGTAACGTCTCTTCCCATCACTATAAGACCTTTGCGTGAGCCATCAGGATGGAAGAGTGGGACTTTTGAAATGCTTAAAACTAGGTCGAAATCATTTCTATGTATAATAAATTCCTCTCCGTGAAGAATTTGTCCTTTTTGCCATGTTAGTTCATCGACTTCTTCACAATGCAAAAAAGATTCGCGGTATGCTTCGTTATATTGAATGAGTTCATTATCTCTTTTTCCATGATAAGGAACGTTATGGAAATTGAAACAAGAAAGCGCATAGTCATTCGCTTCAAGCCAGCGTCCTTCATGATCCTTAAAAATAACAAATGCAGGCATTGAATTCATTAATGTGCGTAATCGTTTCTCACTCTCTTGTAATACTTTCTCAATTCTTTCTGATTTTTCAAGGGGTTTCATAATGGCGTATACACCTGTTAAACGGTTTTTAACAAAAATAGGAACTAATTTTGTTACGACATCTAGTAAATATCCGTCTTTATGATAAATAGAGACGATATACTCTTTTTGATTGTCAGCTGCAGCATTTTTTATGTATTGTAGCACTTGATCAGAAATATGTGCTTCTAAAATAGAAGTGATTGTTTTTCGCTCTAATTCGTTAGAAGTATAACCTAATATTCTTTCCGCAGAGGGGTTAATATGTAAAATAACTCCTTCTAAATTCAATGAAATAATACTATCAGGGTTATGTTCAAAAAGAGATGCATACATTTCTGCTAAAGAACGATTTTGTATATGGTTTCGCAAGCGCTCCGATACGTTTGGGTGACGCTTTTTTTGAGTAGATGAATGTTTTTTACGACTCATAATATTTCCTCCGTACAACTAGCATCTAAAAAAGATGAATCTAGTACTAACTATAATATAGGTGCAATGTGTATTTCTATAAAAAATGGAAATTATATAATAAATTTTCTTTTTTATTTTTAGTGGAAGGTAAAAAAGGGTAGTAATAAGAGAATCTTATATTGCTTTATTAATATTTTCTAAGTTACATGAATGTATTTTCGTTATAACATTAGAATAGAAGAGGGGGAAGGAATATGAAAAATTATATTCAAGGAATTGATCATGTACAAGTAGCGGCGCCAGTAGGATGTGAAGAAGAAGCGCGAGAATTTTATGGTAATAAAATTGGTATGGAGGAAATCCCAAAGCCAGAGGAATTAAAGAAGCGTGGTGGGTGTTGGTTTAAGTGTGGAAATCAAGAGATTCATATCGGAGTTGAGCAAAATTTTAATCCAGCTAAAAAAGCGCATCCAGCTTTTTATGTTTTGAAAATTAATGAATTTAAACAAGGGTTAATAAAGCAAGGTATTGAAGTAATAGATGATCATGCGCGACCAGATGTAATCAGATTTTACGTGTCAGATCCGTTTGGAAATCGAATTGAATTTATGGAAAATAAAAACTAGGTGAAGGTCCACCTAGTTTTTTACACTTTTCTAAACAATCCTAATACTTCAACAGTCTCCGTAATATTAACGAATGCATGAGGATCAATTTCCGAAATCGTTAGTTTCATACTTGCTAATTCTTCACGTGAAACGACTGTCATAAGTACACGTTTTTTTTCATTTGAATAAGCACCTTCACCATCAAGTAACGTAATTCCACGTACTACAGTTGAAAGAAGCTTTTTTTTCATTTCTTCTGCTTGATTTGTTACAATCATAAGTGTAACTTTACGATGTTTCGTATGAACGGCATCAATTACTTTACCAGTTACATAAATTGAAAGTAAGCTTGTAAGGGCAACATCCCAAGTGAAGAAAAATCCTGCAATGACAACAACAACAGTATTTAATGCAATAAGGAATCCACCAAGTTTAATATCTCGCTTACGAGATAACAACATACCGATAATATCAAATCCACCAGTTGAACCATGGCAGTTAAAGACAAGACCAATACCAGCTCCGGCGATGACACCGCCAAATACAGATGATAAAAGTGGATCTGTTGCTACGACTTTTACTGGAACATAGTATAATGCAACAGATAATACAATTACAGAAACAACCGTGTTAAAAATTACTTTTTTTCCAAGACCTATGTATCCTAAAATAAGGATAGGTAAGTTCAATACAAAGTTAATAATACCTGTGTTTACAGGGGTTACAATCCCTAAAATAATAGCAATTCCGCCAATTCCACTACTTAAAATTTTATGGGGGATAAGGAAAAGATTAAAGGCAATTGCGATAATAATAGAACCAAAAATAACACCAAGAAATCTGACCATCTCTTTCCCGTCCTTCACTAAATAATCATATTATTTCAAGATTATATATGAAATTGAAAGTTTTTGGGGAAAACAGTTTATTTTGGAAAATTAGATTAATCTAAATAGTTCGAGTGTTTGATAAATTGGGAGGGGATACAGATATGAAGATAACAACATATCAACAGAAAAGTCCTTTAAAACAAGAGTGTGAGGATTCATTTTTTTGTAATGAAGATAAAATGATTTACGGTGTATGTGATGGAGCAACTCCGCTCGTCCCGTTTTGTGATGAAGAAGGACATAATGGAGCATACATCGCTTCGCATTTATTTGCAAGTCATTTTACTTCGTTACGGGAGATTAATAGTTTACAAGGTGAAGTTGCAAAGGCGAATGAATTATTGCAAAACAAGATGCTAGAGTACAAGGTTGATACGAGAAAAAAAGACCATCTTTGGTGTACATGTATTGCAGCAGTTCAAATAGAAGGCGAAAAACTTGAATATGCACAGTTAGGTGATTGTATGATCGTTGCAATACTTCAAAATGGAGCGATGAGAGTATTAACGAAAGATACGGTTCAAGGAATTAGTAAACGTGCAAAAAAGAAGAGAGAGGAAGATAGAGAAAAGGGATTACCTATACCTGAGGAACACGTTTTTCAAGATGTTCGGGAGCAGTTAAAATACAATCGCTATCTTGCAAATATGCCAAGCGGCTACTCAGTTGCAAATGGGATGAAAGAAGCTATGGATTATTTACAATATGGTGAATTACAGGTAGCTGAAGTAAGTGGGATTTTTATTTGTTCAGACGGATTGTTTCACCCAGAGTGGTCGTTAGAACAAACTGTAGCATATATAAGAAAGAATAGTATAAAAGAATATGTAGCAATCATTGAAAGGTTAGAAGGAGAAAATAGAATAAGACCAGATGATAAAACAGTTATTATGATCGATTTGTAAGAGGAGGATGTTCATATGGAAATTAAATGTGCAAATTTAACATTTCAAAATGAGTTAGTTCCTTTAGAAAAAGTAAATAAACTGATCATCCACCATACGTCAGAAGATGGCTGGGATGTGTATAAAACTCACGAATTTCATCAAAAGGTAAGAGGATGGAGCGGGATTGGTTACAATTATTTTATTGAAGAAGATGGAACTGTAGTCGAAGGGCGAGGTTTACATATTGGAGCACATGCGAAAGATAATAATAGTGACACAATTGGAATATGTATGACGGGAAATTTTGATAAATATGATCCAAATACTGCACAAATGAATTCATTATATTCTTTATGTAAAATGTTTATGAAGCAGTTTGCCATAGAGAAAGGAAATATACTCGGCCATAGGGAGTTAGAAGGGGTTACAAAAACTTGTCCAGGAAATCGCTTTTCTATGGTAGAGTTAAGAAAAGTATTATCTTAAATATAGAGGAGTAACGAATGATGATGAACATAAAAATAACGAATGATAAAAAAGAAGAGCTTGTAGCACAAATTCAGCAATTTTTCGTTGAAGAAGATTTAGATGAAATTGGACGTTTCCAAGCAGAACGTTTAATAGAAGAAATGATAAAGTTAGTAGGACCATTTGCATACAATCAAGCAATTGGAGATGCAAGAAAGCTTGTAAGTGAGAAATTAACGAATATTGAAGAAGATTTGTATGTGTTAGAGAAGAATGAGGGTAAATAAAAAGAGCTATTTTGGTCGTCTTCCGTCAATTATAAAATAAGTATATGCCACGGCTTTTTTCCGATGTTTTGTTTGGAAAAGGCCGTGAAATTGTTTTTGGACATATAAAATAAACCTCTTTTTTTCCAAAAGGGACCCTAGAATTAAAAAAACGTTATTCTTTCTTAACAAGCTAGATGAGAAAGAATAACGTTTTTTTGATTGAGATTAAAAATATATTATCTTAATTTTATCTTTTTTTAATAATTTATTTATGGGCAATTTATAGTTGCTATTTATAATTTCTATATATAACAGCTATGGATACTACGAAAAAGAACTTTGGAGGTGTAACCAATTAGCTGTAATCAAAATTTAAAACATGAATTGCTCACATAGAATCTTCTTTTGGAAGATAAGGGGTGTAATTCTTTGTTAAATGAAGGAAGGGATTGGGAAGCTATGAATAAAACAATTTTAAAAACATGTATCATATCAGCAGTTTTAGGTGGAAGCCTATTAAGTGAAAAAAATGGAGAGGTGAAAGCAGAGGAGGTTACACCACAAACGAATCATACTGTTGTATTCAAAGATGTTCCAAAGGGGCATTGGTCATATGAGGCGATTCATCAATTAACAGGTGAGAAAATTATTTTCGGCTATGATGATGGAAGATTTGGTTTTGGAGATAACGTAACACGCGAACAAGTTGCAGCTTTAATGTATCGTTATTTTAATATGGCAGAAAACAAAAATTATCAGAACCCATATGGGGACGTAAGCGAAGATTCGACAAGCTATATAAAGGAAATCTTGTCTTTAACAGAAATGGGTGTTTTTAAGGGTGATGAGTATGGGAACTTTAGACCGAAGGCATCCTTAACACGTGCAGAAATGGCACAGGTTCTTACAAATGCTTTTCATTTAAAGGCAAAGAGTGATCATACTTTTAATGACGTTTCAACGAACTCATGGGCAAGAAATGCAATTAGTGCTGTTCAAACAAATAATATTGCAAAAGGAGTAGGAGGAGGGGAATTCGCTCCAAGTATGGATGTGACGCGTGAACAGTATGCACAATTTTTATACAATGCAATACAAGAAACTCAACAAACGAAAGGGCAGCTACTAGCTAGTATACTTGGTGAAACAAACTGGAAAGGGACAAAAGTCTATGACAAAGATCATAATGATTTAACGAAAGAAAATCAAAATTTCATCGGGCTTGCAAAATATGATGCTAAAACTGCAAGGTATGAATTTTTTAATGCAAATACAGGAGAGAGTCGTAATGATAGCGGTACCTTTTTTATAACCAACGATGGAAAGGAAAGAGTGTTAATTTCTGAAACGCAAAATTATCAAGCAGTTGTTGAATTAACGCAATTAGACAAGGAGAAATTTACATATAAAAGAATGGGGAAAGATGCAAAAGGGAACGATGTAGAAGTATTTGTTGAGCATGTTCCTTATCAAGAAAAAGAGCTTTCTTTTACCCGACCTGATAAAAATTTAGAAAGCTCGACGGGGAAAATAGTTACAGACGTTGATGGAGATGAAATCTTATCTAGTACTCTATGGAACGGAACAGTGGTATTAGATGAACAGGGTAATAATGTAACAAACTACAACTCTAACTTAATCAGTCTAGCAAAATATGATAAAAATACAAATAAATATGAGTTTTTCAATATGAATACAGGGATAAGTCGTGGGGATTATGGTTTCTTCGATGTTGTACATGACAATAAAATAAGAGCTCACGTTTCGTTAGGAAATAATAAATATGGTGCGGTCCTTGAACTTACAGAGTTAAATAAAGATAAATTTACGTATACAAGAATAGGGAAAGATGCGAATGGAAAAGATATAAAAATCTTTGTTGAGCATGAACCGTATACAGGTGACCTAAAACCAAATTTCACAAAGTAAGATGTAAAAGTAATCTTATACTCTAGCAAAGGCATTATGTTAGAAAATGTTAGTAAGGAAAAACCTGAGTGATTAGGATTAGGTAATTATACAATAGAAGTAAAATAGTTCTTTATAGACAAATAGATGCCTTGAGGCATCTATTTGTCATTTTAAAATGATCTTATGGGTAAATGTAAAATACAAACTCTCTTACTTTCTCGGTTGTATTTTCATTTTTGAGTAGCTGACAATCTTTTCAGATCTAGTAACTTACTACTTGCACGACCATACATCGTGGCTCTTTTTTATTTGTTCTCTTTATATTCATGTATTTTCTCTTTTACATTACCGACAGTATCTTTAGCAGTGCCTTTCACCTTATCCCATTTTCCCTCGGCTTGTAATTTTTTATTGTCAGTTACTTTCCCGACAACTTCCTTTACTTCACCCTTTACCTTATCAATGGCACCTTCTACTTTTTCTTTTAAACCATGATCATGTTTAGTCATACATTTCTCCTCCTTGTAGTTTGAGTAGAATTCTCTTTTCATATTGCAAGTTGAATGATGTATCTAGTAATAGCGTAACAAATTTAGTTTGAATATTCAAATGAGTAACAGGATAGAAAGGGAATTGTCATAAAATGTATACATTCGTAATGGAAAGAAAAAGAAAGTTAATTATATGTCTTTCGCAGTCCATATTGATTTTGTATAAGCAATTTTCATATGGGCACGTTCCATATTATTTTGACTGCCGCTACCAAATCGAGCTTGTCCAACTATTAAATTGCAATTGGATGCAACAGCGGTCTCGATTCGTTTTTGAATTAATGCGGTATGACAACCTTTACGTTGAAATTCTGGCAAAGTAGCAGAAGCAGCTAATGAAGCAACACCTTTATTTATATAAAGTACCCCTATACTAGCAGGAGTGTTTTGAACTTCGGCTATGAAAAAATGCCAGCCGGATTTATTGTAGAGAATTTCGTTATTTTGGTGCACACCATATTTTGTAAAGGATGGCATGTTAAATCAACGTACATATATGTCTGCAAAAATATCAAATTCATTTTCTTTTAGTTGGCGTACTGAAATGTTAGAAGGCAGCAGCGATGAGTCTTCTCTTGGTAAACTATATAAAGCGGTATGGAAGTTAGATTGATAAAAATCTTTTTGAGATAAGTATTGAAATAATTCAGTTGCACCTTGCGCTGGTGTAATTTCAAAACGGCAAGGGATTTGTAGTGATTGATAATAAGCGATGATTTCATCTATCTCATCTGTATTTGTAAAGGTAACGCCTTTTACTGTGTTAAAAGCAGGACCAGCAATTATTTTTGATGAAAAGGCAGTGGCACTCCCGAACTTTTTCGTTTGTACTTGCATTGGGTTGCCGCTTATTGTTTGTAGTACCTCTAATCTAGAAGAAAGCATATGTATTTCTGCGTTTTCAATTTCTTGTGCTGTATTGACTGTCATAATTGTACTCATACGATTCCTCCGTCAATTAATATAGTTCATAGTACATATACGATTTTTCTTCTGAGATTCCTGTTGAAATGTAAGAGAATAAGAGGTTTTTTGGAAGGGAAATGGAAGCGAACTGTCGAAGGGAGTGGAAACAGATTAAAGGTGGTGCTCTCATGAAACAGAAAGACGTGCAGACATGCTCTCATTGCGGTTCTCAAAACATAGGAGAAGGTGAGTTTATCGGTTATGCACAAATACGGAAAAAGGAAACGATGTTCACATCTTCACCAGTGGATGCTTATATTTGTACAGATTGCGGGAATATCCTTTCATTAAAGGTACGGAATTATGAAAAGTTTAAGCAGAAGCCGTTATGATTGTTAAGAAGTGGTAATATAAAACGTCGTATACGAAAGATCTTACATTAAGTTAATTTAATATAAGTGACATTTTACATATATATGAGTACGCCTTAAAAAAAGAGATAAAAACATATACTGTATGAGATGCTCATCATTCATTACATGAAGCAGAAAAATATATAGAAGAAAAAGTAGTCATCTTAGAATGGTTCATAACGAAAACTCCTTTAAATGAATAAAGGAGTTTTTTTATTTTTTATAACAATAATTCCCTTTAATTGTTATAATTGGTCATTGAGAGTAATTATTTTATTAACGCCATAATTATAGAAGAAAAACAGCTAAATCGTATTTAAAACCGCTATATAACACAATCGCAACCGTAAGTTGACAAAGTGCAACCGCAGGAAGATAGAGATAAGGGCAATGTTTACATACAATTTAGGTAAGAAAACAAAGGGGGACACACATATGGGATTTGGTGAAAAGCTTTTTAAATTAAGAAAGGAAAAGGGCCTTTCTCAAGAAGCGTTAGCTGAAAAATTAAACACAACAAGGCAAGCAGTTAGTAAATGGGAAAACGGTCAAGGATTTCCTGAAACTGAAAAGTTAATAATGATTGGAAATGTATTTGAAGTATCACTCGACTATTTATTAAAAGAAACTGCTGAGCAAAGTAATGAAAAGGAAAATGGTTATTATGTAAGTAAGGAAATGGCGGAAGGGTATATAGTGTATGGGCAAAAAATTTCTAAATATATCGCATTAGGATTTAGCTTGCTTATTTTATCTACAATACCGTATTTATTATTTAAAGAAAATGCAACAATGTCTACATTCCTTGTCATTATCATTGCTGTCCTTGGAATTGGAGCAATGATGGTACCTGTAACTATAGAAGAGAGTCGATACAATGTATTAAAAAAAGAAGAATTACTATTTGATCCAAACTTTTTAAAAGAATTGACAAAAAGATATGCGACTATTAAAAAGAAGTATGCTGCAGTAGTAATTGTTGGACTTTGTTTCATAGCGGCAGGAGCGATACCATTTTTATTTGAGAAAAAACGAATTACTTCAGGAGAGCTCGTGCAGTATTATCCTTATTGTGTTGTACTTATTGCTATCGGGTTTTATCTTTTTGTTCGTGTTTTAGGAGTGTTAGAGACGTATCGGATTTTAGTAGAAAATAAAGAATATAGTAATCGTGTCATTTTTAAATTAAAAAAGAAAGTAAGAAAAAAGGTAGATAGTTTTTAAATAGGAGAGAACCATGTTTTGTATCGTATATATTCAAAACATGGTTTTTATTTATTAGAATTATTTCCAAAGAAATAATTCAGAAAATACAGAAAAATATCGTAATTATTTGTAGAAGTCTGTTATAATATACAGAAATGAAAACGCTTTAAAGGGAGGCTATAAACAATATGATGATGAATGTACCGCTAACAATTAGTTCTATGATGGAAAGAGCAGAGAAACTGTTTTCGAAGAAAGAAATTGTTTCACGGACACATGATACAGTTACGACGTTAACGTATAAGCAGTTAGGTGAAAGGACGAGAAGACTTTCAAGTGCGCTAAAAAAATTAGGAATTAAAGAAGGCGAGCGTATAGGAACGTTAGCGTGGAATCATCATCGACATGTGGAGGCGTATTTTGCTATTCCAGGTATTGCTTCCGTTTTACACACAATTAATATTCGTTTATCTCCTCAACATATTTCATACATTATTCAGCACGCAGAAGATCGCATTTTACTCATTGATGAAGATCTCGTACCACTTGTTGAAAATATTCAATCACAATTATCAACTGTACAAGCCTACATTATTATGACTGATAAAGACGAACTTCCAAAAACTACACTGGAGCCTGTATATCATTATGAAAAGCTATTAGAAGAAGGCGATCCCAATTTCCAATTTGTAAAAGATATTGATGAAAATACACCTGCTGGTATGTGTTATACGTCAGCGACTACAGGGAATCCAAAAGGTGTTGTTTATACGCATCGTAGTACGGTTTTGCATTGTATGGCACTCGGTTTAGCGGATACAGCTGCTTTATCGGAAAGTGATGCGGCGATGGCAATTGTACCGATGTTCCATGTGAACGCTTGGGGGCTTCCTTTTGCAGCTACTTGGTTTGGAACTAAACAAGTTCTGCCAGGACCAATGTTTACTCCAAAAATTTTATTAGAGATGATTCAAGCTGAAAAAGTAACGATAGCAGCAGGTGTGCCGACAATTTGGCTCGGTGTATTACAAGAGTTAGAAAATAATAGTTACGATTTATCTAGTATAACGAGAATATTATGCGGTGGTGCTGCTGCACCGAAAAGCGTTATTAAAGCATTTGAGCAAAAATATAATGTTCCTTTCGTACATGCATATGGTATGACTGAAACAAGCCCACTCGTAACACTTGCACGTTTAAAAAGTTATGAAACAGAATTATCATATGAAGAGCAATTAGAAATCCGCTCAAAACAAGGATATCTTGTCCCTGGTGTAGAGATGAAAGTAGTCGGTACAAACGGTGAAGTGAAGTGGGATGGTACTGAGATGGGAGAGTTATGTTTACGAGCACCTTGGATCGCTGAAAGCTATTATAACGATGATCGTACTGTCGAAGGATTCCGAGACGGTTGGTTATATACTGGTGATGTTGTTACAGTTGATGAGGAAGGCTGCGTGAAAATTGTTGATCGTACGAAAGATGTTATTAAAAGCGGGGGAGAATGGATTTCTTCAGTGGATCTTGAAAATGCTTTAATGGCACATGATGCTATATTTGAAGCGGCTGTCGTTGCAATTCCTCATCCGCAGTGGCAAGAACGCCCAGTTGCCTGCGTTGTTCAAAAGAAAAATAGTACGGTTACAAAAGAAGAAATATATGAGTTTTTAAAACCGCAGTTTGCGAAGTGGTGGTTACCAGATGATATTGTATTTATGGAAGAAATACCGAAAACATCTGTTGGGAAGTTTTTAAAACAGGCACTTCGAAAAGAACTTGAGCATTTGCATAAAGAGAAATAATTGAATTTACATTTGTAAACTTATGAGGAAATAAGGTTGACAAAGAGTGAATAGAAAGATAATATAACTCCTATAATATGTTACCTAAAATCCATTTCAAGTTTACAAATAGGAGAAGCAAATATGAATACAAAAAACTTAGTTTTCGTCGCTTTATTTAGTTCTATTATGGGAGTGTTAGGGTTAATACCTCCAATTGCTCTTGCTATTACACCAGTTCCAATTACATTACAATCACTCGGTGTTATGCTTGCTGGTGGGTTGTTAGGCTCACGTCTTGGTGCGTTAAGTCAGCTTATTTTCTTACTTATAGTTGGAGTTGGAGCACCATTACTTGCTGGTGGGCGCGGGGGACCAGGTGTATTTGTTGGGCCAAGTGCAGGATATTTACTTGGTTATATCGTTGGAGCGTTTGTCATTGGATATTTAATTGAGCGTTTACGTGAAGTTTCTATTATAAAAGTACTATGCATTAATATAATTGGTGGTATTTTCGTAGTTTATGTATTTGGTATCATTGTCCAAGCTTTCGTAATGGATATTTCCGTATGGGAAACGATGAAAGTAAGTGCCGTATTTTTACCAGGTGATTGCATAAAGGCGACTATAGCAGCGATTCTTGTGACAAGATTACATCGCTCATTGAAACATATTATTACGCCTGCTTTGAAGAATAAAAAAATTACAAATGCAGGGTAAGAAAAAGGAGAAACACGTTACTTGCGTGTTTCTTTTTATTATTTTGTAAAGAAAGGAAGTCTCATATGGGGATTACAAAAGAATATAAAAAGTATGCCTCTTTACAACCAAATAAAATAGCGATTAAAGAAAATGATAGAGTATTAACATATAAAGAATGGTTTGAGTCAGTGTGTAAAGTAGCAAACTGGTTGAATGAAAAAGAATCGCAGAATAAAACGATAGCAATTTTATTAGAGAATAGTATGGAATTTTTACAACTATTTGCGGGTTCTGCTATGGCTGGATGGGTTTGTGTGCCGCTAGATATAAAATGGAAACGAGATGAACTTAAAGAAAGAATAGCGATTAGTAAACCGGATATTATTGTGGCGGAGCAGTATAGGCTTAGTGATATATCGTGCGAAGAAGGAAGGATTATTGAGATTGAAGAATGGAAAGAAATGATTGAGAACTATCTTCCTGCATATCATTCTGTAGAAAATGTACAAAACGCTCCTTTTTATATGGGATTTACATCAGGATCGACTGGAAAAGCAAAAGCGTTTTTACGTGCTCAACAGTCGTGGGTACATAGTTTTGATTGTAATGTACATGATTTTTATATGAAAAAGGAAGATTCTATTTTAATAGCTGGGACGCTTGTTCATTCTCTTTTCTTATACGGGGCAATAAGTGCATTGTTTTTAGGGCAAGCGGTACACATAATGAGAAAGTTTGTACCAGTTCAAGTGCTATCTAGTATAAGGATAGAGAATATTTCTGTAATGTATACAGTTCCTACAATGCTTGAGTCTTTGTATAAAGAAAATAAAGTAATTGAAAGTGAAATGAAAATTATTTCGTCAGGAGCGAAATGGGAAGCTGAAGCAAAAGAGAAGATGAAGAATGTGTTTCCTTATGCAAAAAGATATGAGTTTTATGGTGCGTCTGAGCTAAGCTTTGTAACGGCATTGGTTGATGAAGAGAGTGAAAGAAAACCGAATTCAGTAGGGAAACCTTGTCATAATGTACAAGTTCGAATATGTAATGAAGCAGGAGAAGAAGTACAGACAGGTGAGATAGGAACTTTGTATGTGAAAAGTGATCAATTTTTTATGGGCTATGTATCGGATGGAGCTATAATCCCGCAATTGTCCGAAGGTGGCTGGATGACAGTGCAGGATGTGGGCTACCAAGATGAAGAAGGCTTTATATATATTGTTGGTAGAGAGAAGAATATGATTTTATTTGGAGGAATCAATATTTTCCCAGAAGAAATAGAAAGGGTATTACAGACACATCCAGCTGTTGAAGAAATAGTTGTGGTTGGTGTAGAAGATAGTTACTGGGGTGAAAAGCCTGTCGCTATCGTAAAAGGAAGTGCTACAAAGCAACAATTAAAGAGTTTTTGCTTACAACGATTATCATCTTTTAAAATACCGAAAGAATGGTACTTTGTTGATGAAATACCTTATACAAATAGCGGGAAAATAGCTCGCAATGCAGCAAAAAATATGATTGAAAACCGGGAGAAGATATATGAATAGAGCGGTTATTGTAGAAGCGAAAAGAACACCTATTGGTAAGAAAAATGGGATGTTGAAAGATTATGAAGTTCAGCAATTAGTAACGCCGCTTCTTACGTTTTTAAGTAAAGGAATTGAGAGAGAAATAGACGATGTCATATTAGGGAATGTTGTTGGACCGGGAGGTAATGTTGCAAGATTATCTGCTTTAGAAGCTGGGCTTGGTTATCATATACCTGGTGTAACGATTGACCGGCAATGCGGCGCTGGATTGGAAGCAATTCGCACCGCATGTCATTTCATTCAAGGCGGCGCAGGTAATTGTTATATTGCAGGAGGAGTAGAGAGTACAAGTACATCACCTTTTCAAAATAGAGCGCGATTTTCACCAGAAACAATTGGTGATCCAGATATGGGATTAGCGGCTGAGTATGTTGCAGAGCAATATAACATAACAAAAGAGATGCAAGATGAATATGCTTGTCTTAGCTATAAAAGAACGCTGCAAGCATTAGAAAAAGGATATATACAAGAAGAGATATTACCTCATTATTTTAATGGATTATTAGATGAATCTATAAAGCGAGAAATGAATTATGAAAGAATGATTAAGAGAACGAAACCTGTATTTTTACAAAATGGAACGGTAACAGCAGGGAATTCGTGTGGTGTAAATGACGGGGCATGTGCTGTTCTTGTAATGGAAGAGGGGCAAGCTCGGAAATTAGGGTACAAGCCAGTTCTTCGTTTCGTTCATAGTGCTGTAGTTGGAGTTGACCCAAATCTTCCAGGAACTGGTCCGATATTTGCCGTACAAAAACTACTTAGAGAAATGAATTTAGTAATAGAAGATATTGATTGTATTGAGATGAATGAAGCGTTCGCCGCTAAAGTTGTTGCATGTGCACAAACGTTACAAATTCCGTATGAAAAGTTAAATGTAAATGGTGGTGCGATTGCGCTTGGTCATCCGTACGGTGCATCTGGAGCTATGCTTGTAACGCGCTTGTTTTATCAGGCTAAAAGAGAGCATATGAAATATGGAATTGCGACATTAGGAATTGGTGGGGGAATTGGGCTTGCTCTTTTATTTGAAAAAGTAGAAGACTAGCAAGTTAACTAGTTTTCTACTTTTTGAGGAATATAGGCGTTGCTACCAGGTTTTGCTTTTATTTCATTCCAAGCAGCGATAGCATCAGCTTTTGATTTTCCTTTGTTATTTGGATCTTCGAAAAAGTCGCGAGTAAAGCGATTGTATTCAAACTGTGTACCGATAGTTGTTTTATAGGATGGTTCTTTTTTACGTTCGTTTTCTTCGTACCAAAACGTTATCGCGTCTTCATATGTTTTTCCAATATTCTCTTTAAAAAACTTTTGAAGAGCTACTGTAAAGCGAAAGTTTGCTCCAGTTTTTTCTTTGAAAAAAGCACGCACATCTTCACTACAGCGGTGATTTTCAGTAATAATTGTTTGAAGAGAAAGATCTTTATAAGAGAGGGAAGCTTTACTCACTTTTTGATGAGAACTGTTTTTTAATACTTTACCCGTAGTTAAATAATGTGAGATACGCCCGCTTATTTCAATCTTAGAGCCACTAGCTGGTAAATCATGCTCACGACAAAATGTTTGCAGTTCTGTTTTTAACCAATAATAGTTTTGGAAATCTTCAAGAGATATAGACTTTGTTAAAGGTGGGCGCATGCATATAACAACTTCTTTCTTCCATAATTTTCTTTAATTATAAAACGTATGTTCTTTTTGTGGAAGGGTTAATTTATAAATTTAATGGGAAGAGGAGATTACATATGGAAAATGTAATGCAAGTTCGTGTTACTGGAATTTTAATTGAAGATGAAAAAGTATTGTTAGTAAAACAAAGAGTCGCTAATCGGAATTGGTCTTTACCTGGAGGAAGAGTAGAGAACGGTGAAACGTTAGAAGAAGCGGTGATTCGAGAAATGAGAGAAGAAACCGGATTAGAAGTTAAGATTAAGAGACTACTCTATGTTTGTGATAAACCAGATGCTATCCCATCTTTATTGCATATTACGTTTCTGCTTGAGAGGATTGAAGGTGAAATTACGCTACCTTCTAACGAGTTTGACCATAATCCGATTCATGATGTGCAAATGGTACCGATTAAAGACTTAAGTCATTATGGTTTTTCGGAAACTTTTATAACTCTTATAAGTGAAGGTTTTGCAAGTGCAGGGAGTTATCAAGGCTTGAAACAAAATATAGGCCTGTAAATAATTGAAGGATAGCCGTTAGCTACCCTTCATAAACATGTTTTACACTGCTGACTGTAAAGAAGAAACAAGTTGATTTAAAAACTCATCCCCACTCATAATTGCTTTTCCACCACCACGAGCACTCTTTTTATTGCCTCCGCCTTTGCCTTCAATTGTAGGAAGGGAATCTTTTAAAAGAGCATTCATATCGAGTGTCACTGCTTTACCACAAGCGAGAATACATTGTAATTTGTCCTCATTTTCAATAACGAAGTATGTAATTGCATGTTCTTGTTGTTCTGTAATAATAGCAGACAGTTTTACGATTTCTTGCATGGAACGATTTGTAAATACTTTAGAAATAAGTATTCCAGCGTATATTTCTGCAGGTTGTTGCAATAGTTCATTTGCTTCTACAAATAATAGTTTTTCATTCATTGCTTGTACTGCCTTTTCGTTTTCTTTTTGAGAGGTAAGAAGTTGTGCTACTTTTACTGGAATATCAGTTTCGCTACTGTTCAATTGCTTAGAAACATCTGTTAATATTTGTTGATGTTGTCCCATTAATTTAAGAGAACGCCAACCAGCAATAAATGTTAAGCGTATACCACCTTTATTGCGCTCCCATCCTAGTACTTGAATAGGACCTACTTCACCAGTATGTTTTGGATGCGTTCCACCACAACCGTTGTAGTCATAGTTTTCGATGATAACAACCCGTATATTTTCTGTCATAGTTGGTTCTTTGCGAAGGGGTAATGCTTTGGCCTCTTCTAAGTTCATCCATTCAATACGAATAGGGTGGTTTTCAAAAACAATTTGATTAGCAATTTGTGCGGCCTTCTCAATCGTTTCTGTAGACAGGTTTGCCGTTTCTAAATCAATTGTTACCGTTTCTTTTCCGAGATGGAACCCAATTGTTGGTATGTCAAAATGGTCCCAAAAAGCAGCAGATAAAATGTGCTGAGCTGTATGTTGCTGCATATGATCAAAACGGCGCTCCCAATCTATTTTACCCTCTACTTCTTCTGTATGTAATTGTTCTATTATGAAATGACGAATTTCTCCATTTACTTCTTCAACGTTACTTACCGGAATACCATTTAAAGTTCCAGTGTCGTGTGGTTGTCCGCCGCCTGTTGGATAAAATGCAGTTTCATTTAAAACAACATATAAGTTTCCTTCTGTATCATGCTCTTGTTTTATAACTTTAGTTGTAAAGGTTTGCTGATAAGCATCGTTGTAATATAATTTTTTCTCCAATTTTCTTTCTCCTTTCTCATTCACTAGTTTCATTGTAAAGCAATTGAAATAAGTTTCCTAATATTTCAGAAGAAAGAAACTATTTTTAGAATTTTCTTGCTATAATAAGAAAAAGAAAATGCGGGGGTGGAATGAAAATGCTATATGAAAACGGCGTAGATAAGCTGCTTAGTTTAAGCAGAAATATTTCCGAATTATATCGAGAATTAAATGAGATGACCCGGATTTTAACGGAATGTAATCGAGAAAGTGTGAAATTTGATCGGTTATATGTAAAGGAGTTACTTTGGAAAAAAGAAGATGTAATGGAGAAGTATGATCAATTACTCGTCCAGCTTTGTGTTAATGAATGCTTTGATTTAAAAAGTGTAATCACTGGCGAATATAAGTATACATATGAAGAAGTAGAAAGCATTGTTTTAGAATTTAATGAAAAGTATAATGTAGCTATTTTGATTAAAGATGTTTGTAAAGAATTACAGTTTACATATGGAATTGATATGGAGATAACGAGAACAGCTCGGGTATAAACATTTCAAGTATAGAAAAAGGAAGAAGAAAGCAGGTCCTTTGCTTTCTTTTTTTATGTAGGAAAAGAGAGAGTAGGTTTAAAGATGAAGGGGAAGTTACAGCATATTCATCCACTTGGAATGAGTATCATTATAGGGACATTATTTGCTAGGTTTGCAACTTCAATGAGCATTCCTTTTTTAGCGATTTATTTAACGACTGTTAAAGACGTATCGGCTGGAATGACCGGTGCTATCATTGGAACGAGTGCGCTTGTTGGAGTTTTTGCTAGTTTTATTGGGGGGAATTTATCGGATCGATTTGGCCGGAAAACGATTATGATGTGGTCCATGATTGTTTGGGTTTTTGTATTTATAGGGTTTTCAGTTGCAAATCATGTTTTTAGTTTCTTTCTATTAAACGCTTTGAATGGGTTATGTCGGTCTTTTTTTGAACCGACATCAAGAGCTTTATTATCAGATTTAACAAAACCAGAGTATCGTTTACTTGCTTATAACTTGCGGTATGGTGCAGTAAATGTCGGGGTAGCTGTTGGTCCAATTGTGGGATTGCAGCTCGGAAGTGCAAAATCAACAATTCCTTTTTTAGTAGCCGCTGGAGTGTACATTTTATATACAGTTATATTAGCGCTTCAATTTAAGAAATATCCACTTGATAAAAAGAAAGTAACTACAAAAAATCCGGTCACAATGTTAAATGCGGTTCGGATTTTGCGAAAAGACATAGTATTTTTAGTGGCTTTAGTCGGGATTATTTTGAGTAATAGTGGTTTTTCACATTTAACGACGACATTATCTCAATATTTTGCAAACGCATATATATTTCAAGATGGAGTAAAACTGTTCTCATATATGCTAACTTTAAATGCAATTACAGTAGTAGTTATTCAATACCCTGTTATTCAAATGTGTAAAAAGTATACGCCGTTAGCGTCTATTATGGTTGGAACGTTATTTGTGAGCGGGGGATTGTTTGGATTTGGACTAGTAGAATCTATGTTAGGGGCTGCTATATGTACAATTATTTTTACATTCGGAGAAGTATTAATGTTTTCAATGACAGATGTATTTATTGATGAGATAGCTGTTTCACATTTGAAAGGGACATATTTTGGAGCTATGGGCTTTTCAGGAATTGGAGTAGTAATTGGTCCTTGGTTTGGCGGGATACTTCTCGATCATTATGGATATCAAAATGGCTTTATAGTATTTTTAACATTAGCTATATTTTCAAGCATAGCGTTCCCAGTTCTTTTAGTGACAAAAGGTTTAATGAAAAAAAGATATATTAGAAATTCTAAAATAGAAATACATGCGAAATAACATGAGCCCGAGCAAACTAAAATGTTGCTCGGGCTTATATTTATATCAATCGTTAATTCGAAAAAAGACTTTCTCTTCATGCTTATTGGCAACTTCGTTTTTGGAAATATGAATGGCTAAATATCCATTCTCTAAACAGGCTAGCATCTTGTTATAAATGATATTAGTAGGTAAAGGAACAATCCGCTGTAAAGAAGTGTTTTTATAAAGTATACAAATGTTTAGGCCTGTCTCCATCTTTTTAATGAGTACATTTTGTGCAGTTGCATTTGGTACATCTGTTTCCAAAATGTATTCTTGCTCTGTTTCACAAAGGTCAATATGAATTTGATTTGGAAAACTAAAGTTACTACAAGAATCAGAACAAAATTGATCCATCCATTCTTCGAAACCATCAACATGAAAAAGACAATCCTTCTTTTTCTTGCCCATGAAAGACACCCTCCGTAAAATCTCAATTCATACTATGTTATGCATGAATGAAATAGAGGTGAAGAACAAATAGAAAAATATAAACATTTTATGTGAAAGATACAGTGTGTGTGAATACTTTTGCTTTACATATCATGATGTGCATGATTTTTTTGACGTGAATGATTACGATTTTTAACTTTGTGAGATCCACTTAAAGGTTCGGGCTGTCCAGAAGATTGCCCTTTTTTCTCGTTTTGACGATTAGATTGATTATTGTTTTTACCCATTGTATTTTACACCTCCTCTCCCTATTTAGAATGAGAGAAGTTTGCGAATTTATACTAGAATGTTTTTTGAGAAACGGGTAAAGATAAGTAGGACTAACTCATATAGGAAGGGGAAAGTGTTATGCCATATCATAAAGATAAGCAACAGGCTTTTCAGGCTGCGCAGCAAGGGGTTGTTCAAGCGGAAAATATATTCAATAATATTGTGAAAAATGACCCGAATTACGGCCATGATTTAAAAGAGTTACGCCAAGAAGTGCAAGAGGCGTACGAACAGATTCAAAATGCACTTGAAGTAGCATCAGAAACGCAGCGTCCACAACTTGAGCAATATGAAAGTAATCTCCAAAATATTATGCGAAATGTAGATCAAATAGAAAAGTGAAAAAGGTTGTTGTGAATTCAACAACCTCATTACTTTTAGTGCTACTATGCTGAAACGAAAAATTATTCTATCAATTTTTTCTTTAATTTGTGCAGTACATATATTTCAAGTGGACAAAGTGGAAGCTAAAATGTTGTTAAGAAAAGAGCTAGAGCCAACTGGCTATGTAACATGGGAAGTGCCAAATAATGAAAAAATTATTGCAATTACATTTGATGATGGACCGGACCCAACTTATACACCGCAAGTATTAGAGTTATTACGTCAATATAAAGCGGAAGCGACTTTTTTTATGATTGGCTTTCGAGTTCAGCGTAATCCGTACTTAGTAAAGCAAGTGTTGAAAGAAGGGCATGAAATCGGAAATCATACGATGAATCATTTGTATGCTAGTAATTCATCAGATGAAAAATTAGAACATGATATTTTAAATGGAAAGAAATATTTTGAAAAATGGGTGAAAGAACCTTTATTGTTCCGTCCACCAGGTGGATATATTAATGATGCTGTATTTACTACGGCAAAAAAAGCTGGGTATCAAATTGTTCTATGGTCATGGCATCAAGACCCTCGTGATTGGGCGAATCCAGGTACAGAATCCATAGTAAATCATGTTGTGAAAAATGCTAAAAGTGGAGATATTGTACTGTTGCACGATGGAGGAAGTGATCGTAGTCAAACAGTGGCGGCATTAGCAAAAATTTTACCTGAACTGAAAAAGCAGGGTTATCGATTTGTAACAGTTTCGGAGTTGTTACGTTATAAACATTAGAGAAAATCCCAAAAGGTATACCTTTTGGGATTTTTCGTTACTGATTCTTTTTGCGTTTCTTATTATTTTGTCGCTCTGCCGGAGTTAAAGGTTCATTTGCGAACTCTTCATTATAGCCAGTTCCTTGCCCTTGGGCGGATGCAGCATTCATTCCTGAAATAATATGATTGGCTTTTCGTTTACCCATTTTTCTCACCTCTATAATGTTTTTTATAGACGAACCATGAGTCGTTCATAGCATATATGAACGTAAAGTAAAACGCTGAAAGAGTGCTTTACTTTATAGTAATAGTATTAATAAAGAGCATGGACACTATTCAAATTTAGAAAGATAAAGAAAACTTATGATAATCCATAAGTTTCTTATTATTTACTTATTTAGAAAGTTGTAATAAGATATTATCGTAAGGTATTGAAAAGTTTGTCTACATTTTATATTCAGACAAATTAGTCACGTTTAACAGGGGGGAAACATAATGGTCAAACATAATCCATTTCAATCACGTGCAACTTTTGAACTAGATGGAAAGACGTATCATTATTATCAATTGAAAGCGCTTGAAAACGCAGGGGTTGGCAACGTATCTCAATTACCATATTCCGTGAAAGTTTTACTTGAATCTGTACTTCGTCAAGTAGACGGACGCGTAATTACAGAAGAACATGTTACAAATTTAGCGAAATGGGGAACGAAAGATGTTCAAGATATCGATGTTCCGTTTAAACCATCTCGCGTAATCTTACAAGACTTCACAGGTGTTCCAGCTGTTGTAGATTTGGCTTCGCTTCGTAAAGCAATGGCAGATATGGGCGGAGATCCTGATAAAATTAATCCAGAAATTACTGTAGACCTTGTAATTGACCACTCTGTACAGGTTGATAGAGCGGGTACAGCGGACTCGCTTGCATTCAACATGGACTTAGAGTTTAAACGTAATGAAGAACGTTATAAATTTTTAAGCTGGGCACAGAAATCATTTGATAACTACCGTGCAGTTCCACCAGCAACAGGTATTGTACACCAAGTAAATCTTGAATATTTAGCACCGGTTGTTCATGCGGTGAAAAATGCTGAAGGTGACTTAGTTGCATACCCAGATTCATTAGTTGGAACTGACTCACATACAACAATGATTAATGGTATTGGTGTTCTTGGATGGGGCGTTGGTGGTATTGAAGCAGAAGCAGGAATGCTTGGACAGCCTTCATATTTCCCAGTACCTGAAGTAATCGGTGTGAAATTAACTGGTACACTTCCAAGTGGTACAACAGCAACTGATGTTGCATTAAAAGTAACACAAGTGTTACGTCAAAAAGGTGTAGTTGGTAAATTTGTTGAGTTCTTCGGTAGTGGACTAAAGAGCATGCCTTTAGCTGACCGTGCAACAATTTCAAATATGGCACCAGAATACGGTGCAACTTGTGGATTCTTCCCAATCGACGATATTTCATTAGAATACTTACGTTTAACAGGTAGAGATGAAGAGCAAATTCGCGTTGTTGAAGAATATTGTAAAGCAAACGGTTTATTCTATACAGCAGATAGTAAAGATCCAATCTATACTGATCTTGTTGAAATTGATTTAAATACAATCGAATCTAACCTTTCTGGACCGAAACGTCCGCAAGATTTAATCCCGCTTTCAAATATGAAAGAGGAGTTCCATAAAGCTGTTGTAGCACCAGTTGGAACACAAGGACTTGGATTCAATGAGCAAGAGTTTGATAAAGAAGTGAAAGTTACATTGAAAGATCAAGAAGTAACGATGAAAACAGGTGGAATTGCAATCGCTGCAATTACAAGCTGTACAAATACGTCAAATCCGTACGTGTTAATTGGAGCAGGGTTAGTTGCGAAGAAAGCAATTGAAAAAGGACTTAAAGTACCTGGTTACGTAAAAACATCGTTAGCACCAGGATCTAAAGTTGTTACAGAGTACTTAGATAAGTCTGGTTTAACAACGTATTTAGATCAATTAGGTTTCCAAACAGTTGGTTACGGCTGTACGACTTGTATCGGTAACTCTGGTCCATTAGCAGAGGAATTAGAAGAAGCAATCGCAGCAAATGATTTATTAGTAACATCTGTTTTATCTGGTAACCGTAACTTTGAAGGTCGTATTCATCCACTTGTAAAAGCAAACTACTTAGCATCACCACCACTTGTTGTGGCATATGCACTTGCAGGTACTGTTGATATTGACCTGAAAAATGATGAAATCGGTAAAGATGTAAATGGTAATGCTGTTTACTTTAATGATATTTGGCCAGCAGCTAAAGAAATTGAAGATGTAGTTCAAAGTGTTGTTACATCTGAATTGTTCAAAAAAGAATATGCGCAAGTATTTAACAGCAATGAGCGCTGGAATGAAATCCAAACTTCAAATGAAGCTTTATATACTTGGGATAATGATTCAACATACATTCAAAACCCACCGTTCTTCGAAGGATTATCTAAAGAGCCAGGTGAAGTTGAAACGTTATCAGGTTTACGCATAGTTGGTAAATTTGGTGATTCTGTAACGACAGACCACATTTCACCAGCAGGTTCAATTGGTAAGCACACGCCAGCTGGACGTTATTTACTAGAAAACGGCGTACAACCAGTCGACTTTAACTCTTACGGTTCTCGTCGTGGTAACCATGAAGTTATGATGCGTGGTACATTTGCAAACATCCGTATTAAAAACCAAATCGCACCAGGAACAGAAGGCGGATATACAACATATTGGCCAACTGGTGAAGTAACATCTATCTATGATGCTGCTATGAAGTATAAAGAAGATGGCACAGGCCTTCTAGTTGTTGCTGGTAAAGACTACGGTATGGGAAGTTCTCGTGACTGGGCTGCGAAAGGTACAAACTTATTAGGTATTAAAGCAGTAATCGCAGAAAGCTTCGAGCGTATTCACCGCAGTAACTTAGTGTTAATGGGCGTATTACCATTACAATTTAAAGATGGCGACAGTGCTGAAACATTAGGTCTTGTTGGTGACGAGTCATTTGAAATTCAAATTGACAAAACAGTTAGACCACGCGATCTTGTAAAAGTAGTTGCAATCGATGCAGAAGGAAAAGAGAAGCAATTTGAAGTAGTAGCTCGTTTCGATAGTGAAGTTGAAATTGACTACTACCGTCACGGTGGTATCTTGCAAATGGTTCTTCGTTCGAAAATCGAAGAGTCTAAAGTGTCAAACTAAATAATTGAAATGAATGATAAGGAAGCTAACATTTGTTAGCTTCCTTGCTTTATGTACAGAGGGAAAGGGATGAAACCATTTGGTTTCATCCCTTTCCTTTTATTATGCAAAATTGGGGGAATGACAATGAATGAGTATAGAAGAATAATGTTGCCGCTGTTGCAAGAAAAGCTATTGCTAATTAGTGCGATTTGTAGCGGAATAGTAGCTGCCATTTTAAATTTATCCCGTCCGCTATTTATGGGGCTAATTGTAGATAACCTTATTCAGCGGGAGTTAAAAGGTACGTATGTATATATTGCTTTGTTTGCGGGGAGCCGCTTTTTGATGTGGGTGAACAATCTGTTATTTGATTATGTAAGCTCAAAAGTAAGCCAGCGAATATTACGAGAGAAGCGTATAGATGTATTACGTCATTTTTTCTTATTACCATTTGAAGAAAGTGAGAAGGTAAAACAAGGGGAGTTAGAAACATTAGTCGTTTCTGATATTCCGAATTGGGTAAGGTTATATGGATCTATATTAATAGAATACATCCACGCCATTGCACAATTTATTGGTGCGTTCATAGCTCTACAACATATCGATGTACAGTTCATATGGTGGATAACCCCGTTTTTATTTTTAAGTGCAATTGTTCCAATGCCTATGGGGGGAAAAGTAAGAAATATTGCAAGTATCGCTCAAAAAAATCAATCAAGTGTTGTAGAGATGATGTCACAGTTTGTAAAAGGTATACAAGATTTACGTAGTTTACAAAAAGAAAAATGGGCAATTCATTTGTTTAAAGGAGTGACGGCACAATCTTATAAAACAGAAGTAAGGAAGACGATGATACAACATTGTATTGGGATAGTTGGAACGGTAATAGAAACAGGAGCATATATAGTTGTTCTTATTATAGGAGCAAAAAAAATAATAAAAGGGGATATGGAAGTCGGTTCGCTTGTGGCGGTATTAGCTACAATTGAGATGTTATTTTTCCCCGTTCGTTATGCGAGTGATTTATTGATGATGACACAAGTTGCTATTGCTTCGGCAAATCGAGTTTTTGGCTTTTTAGATATACCGGCTGAATACAGAAATGTAGAAAGAGCGATGGGAATGAAATTAACAAACGTTTCATTTCAAGAGAACGGTGAAGAGAGATGTAGAATTAAAAATATACATTTGCAAATTAATCCTGGCGAACTCGTTATTATTGTGGGGGAAAGTGGTGCAGGAAAAACGACGCTTTTAAAATTAATCACGGGTTTATATAAACCATCTAATGGTAGTATTGCTTATTACGGTAATAAAGCTCGTATGACTACCATATGGCAGGAACCTCGTTTTTTTCGGACGACAGTAAAAGAGAATATGTATTTTGGGGAAGGGGTCTTAGAAAAACAGTTAGAAAAAAATATTGAACTTGTAAATGCGAAGTCAATTATTAGGAGTTTATCTAAAGGGATTCAGACTGTACTACATAAAAGCGGTGAAGAGTTTTCGGGAGGAGAGAGAAAGCGTCTTGCGTTATTGCGAGCGATTGTATCAAATCCGAATCTCATTATTCTAGATGAACCGACTGCGGGATTAGATCTGAGCAATCAAGAAGTGGTTTGGAATATGCTTAAAGGGCTAGGGGGGAATGTAACGAGAATTGTGACGACACATGATGTTGAGAGGGCGATGATAGCGGATCGAGTTGTGGTCATGAAGAATGGAATTGTTGTGGAATGCGGGGATCCTAGAGAATTATTAACGTGTAAGTCATTGTTTAAAGAGATGCTAATAAAAAGATAAGAGCTATATAGCGCTCTTATCTTTATTCACTCTTATTAAGTTGATACGTATAAGACTCAGTATCGTTAGTGCTAAACTCTTTGACTAGAGTAAGTTGATTTGTATCCGGATTATATTTGAAAATTTTGACCGTACGTTCGCTACTTAGTGATGAATTATATTCTTGAATAGCAAATGTATTTTCAGCAATCTGTGTCATATTACTGGTTGAAACGTTTTCTACGGCATCATGATTTGTAGAAATTTCAACAACTCTTTCACCGTTGAAAAATAAAAGAACGATTACTAAAACAACTAAACATATTCGTATATAGCGAAGTTCTTTACTTATAGGATGTTCTCCCAAAATAATCATCCTTTCTATAACTATTGTATAGTAGTGGTAGTCATCGTGAAGAAACTAAGAATACCGAGACCGGCTAAAAGGATAAATGAGATTAAAGCGATAAAGAGACAACTACGCCCAACTTGCTTTTTTTCAGGATCTTTACTGAAGAGCGAGATGATCCAAGTGATAATCCCGATTGGGGAAAATATAAAACTAAGAATATATAATAGTATTTTTTCAAATAGATTCATAAAAATCCCCCTTTTTGAAAGTTCTACATGTGCAGTTTTCTTCGTATTAGCGCTAGCGTTATGTAGGAAAGTACAGAATAAACAGCACTATAAACAATCCAAGCGTCTAAGTTTTGTAAAACTAGGTGTATATCAAATCCCGAGACGATAATGAAAAATATAAGTGGAACAGTAAAAGAAATAATAATAGCAGCCCATTTGGATTTATATAGCAAGCCGCTAAAACAAATACATAGTAATGGCAAAGTGAAGAAAACAAAAGTAAAAGGGTTGATAAGTAATTGTAAAATACATATCACCTCGAAAGTTTTGTGTTTATTTCTAATTATATGGTCAACTACCCCCACTAAGATAAAGCGTTTCAGTGGGGGCTTGAGTTAGAACGCTAGGTCTTTTCGTCTATCGCTAGACAGTTGACGCTCTAGAATTCATGCCACCTTATGGTAACACCCCAAGTAAGTTTTTGGTTGGTACTAGAAACGAACAATCGTTTCCCCACTTGCACCACCCTTTCGAAAAAGAGCAGTTCTTCCTTATGGAAGAAGCCACCACTCAGATGAATCCGGCGTGTGCTACAAGCCCCGACAAGTCGAGTACACATGGATGGTTGACGCACCCACTAAGCTATGCGCGAAGCAACAGCCTTACGTGTTTGCACTTCTAATAGAATCGGCGTTTTCACTTTAAGGTTTTCATCCAATTCTACAACTTTTGATTTTTGCAATGTATTCAATGCACCATTAATATCAGCATGGATACATGTTCCTGCTTTACTTTGGTACAGACCACGAGTGATTCGTTTGCCACTAAAGTGATAATGCGTCCTATCCTCCTTAGACCAAACTGGAACCTTATCTTTATCAAGAAAACTAGCTTTTGAAGTATAGCTTTCTTCTTGTTTTAAAAATCGGATGCCTTCTTTTATACATTTATTCTCAATCGCTGCAATCAGTTTATGAAACGGGATTTGAACAAATTTTTGATTATTCTTTTTTCCCATATCAGATTTTTGTTTCCAACCCGCGTTATACCCTACGACAACCGTATCTATGTTGCATGCTTGCACTTTTTTGAACAACAGGCCTACAGTTTGTGAAATGTAACCATTTATTTGTCGTTCTCGTTTATGCCAAAGTGCAGCCATTTGGTTCGTTACAACACGTTTTGAAAGTCCATTTTCCATATTTTTCAGTTGTAGATTACGTATCATTTTGTTGAAGTATTGGTTAATGGATTTAAGTTTTTTTCCATCAATTAAAAATGTATCACCTGTATTTGTCGCACAACTTACTAATCTGTCTACACCTAAATCGCAACTCAAAGCATTACTAGTAGTCGTGGATGGTTTCTTCATTTGAGAAACGTGCATCTCATATGTGTAATGCACCTCAAAGAACCGACCTTTTTGCTTCGGTACAATCTCAATGTAGGAGATTTTTTTATTTCTTACATTTTTAGGCATACGTATTTTAATGGAACCGAATTTTTTCCTGAATGCAACATTCATTGGAATCATCCAATACCCGTTATCATCCACCTTTGGAACTTGATAGATTTCAATAATTCGTTTGTCAGTTGAACGAGAATAATTCGGAAACTTAGGACGACCTGTGAAGGTTTCAGGTTTTTTCTTCCACTGTTCCAATGCTTTAAAAAAGCTTTTTACTTCTGTAAATAAGGCTCTACGAATCGCTTGAACAGAGTTTGATTGGACGCCCGAGTAGTTCATATCGGCTTGCATGGCAGTGTCCACTTCTTTTACAGTAGCCATCTTGTTATTATTCAGATAACTTTGTTTAATCGTGTACAATCCAACATTTCGCAACGCTTTTGAACTATGTGACATGCGTTGCAGTAAGCGGAATTCTTTAGCTGTAAGACAAGCTCGTCCGATATTCTGTTTCTGCGTGAATCGTTGCATGGTTTCTCTTTTCTTTTGTTTCCGTAATACTTTCACTGCTTTCTTTTTAACCATTGTTTTCACCACCTTTCGTAGAGAGTTCATTACTTTTGACAAATCAATATTTGAAACGGAACGGAACAAAATTTGAACATGGCCTTCATCGTAATTCCTTTTGCCTCAAGTAACCAAATGATTATTATTATCCAATTTCGTTGTCTTACGATATATTCCCTCCTTATCTAGGGGCAGATTATATCGTAAGACAAAAGAAACAAATATTCGCCCCGGGAAAATTGTTATGAACGAAACAAAAGCGTTCAACCTACCTTCTGACGGCAATTCATCTCCACCTGAATTGTTGGGTTTCACCCGTAACACAAATCAGATGGAGTCTTCTTGCCAAAAAGGATAAAAAGGGAAATACTTCATCTTAGTTAAAAATATTCCGACTATTTTGAATGTGAATATTTCCAAGCTTGTCCGTATAAGCTAAAATAAGGTATATAGTATTTTGGTGATTATGTAATAAGAAGATAAACACGTAAGGGTGATATAATATGTGGCGGAAGCTTACCATTATTGTAGTGTTACTTTGTTTAGCGGGATATGCAGCTTATGAACAGTTTGGTAAAGAGGATCAAGTAATGCAAGAAAAGCCTGCCAAAAGTGAAGCTGCTATGAAAGAGATTTTCGCAAGGAACGGTATTGAAATTGGAAAGAGCGCACCAGATTTTGAATTAGCAAAGATAGATGGAACGAATGTAAAGTTATCCAATTTAAAAGGAAAGAAAGTTATTTTAAACTTTTGGGCAACGTGGTGTGGGCCTTGTCAGCAAGAAATGCCTGATATGGAGGCCTTTTATAAAGAACATAAAGAAAACGTAGAAATTTTAGCTATAAACTATACTCCTTCAGAAAAAGGAGGGGGAGAAGAAAAGGTAAGGAACTTCGCTAAAGAAAAAGGAATTACTTTTCCTATTTTATTGGACAAGAACATTGATGTGACAACAGCGTATAAAGTAATTACCATTCCAACTTCTTATTTTATTGATACAGAAGGTGTCATTCAAGATAAGTTCATTGGACCGATGACGCAAAAAGAGATGGAGAAACGGATTGCTAAATTAAAATAACGGTGAAAAGGTAGAGGTGGAAAGTTACCATTTCTGCCTTTTCTTTTTCACGTAGTGATAGCAGCATGTTATGATAAAAGAAATATAAACGTTTAGAGGTAAAGGAGTGTTTGGAGTGGGGAATATATCCTTACCGTTAGATTATGTTGTAATTGATTTTGAAACAACAGGATTTAACCCTTATAATGATAAAATTATTCAAGTCGCAGCAGTGAAATATCATAATCATGAACTAGTAGATCAATTTGTTTCTTATGTGAATCCAGAGCGTTCAATTCCGGACCGAATAACAAGTTTAACAGGTATTACAAATTATCGTGTTTCAGATGCACCGACGATTGAAGAAGTATTACCTTTATTTTTAGCATTTTTACATACAAATGTTATTGTCGCTCATAATGCATCTTTTGATATGCGTTTTTTAAAAAGTAATGTAAATATGCTTGGACTACCTGAGCCTAAAAATAACGTTATTGATACTGTGTTTTTAGCGAAAAAATATATGAAGCATGCGCCTAATCATAAACTTGAAACGTTAAAACGAATGCTTGGAATTCGATTAAGTTCTCATAATGCATTTGACGACTGCATTACGTGTGCGGCTGTTTATCAAAAATGTGCAGCGGTTGAAGAAGAAGGAAAAAGAAAAGCGAATAAGGAAGTACTTGATGAAACAGCGGTATTTGAAGCAGTAAAAGAAATGCTTGTACGAAATAAACGTGATATTGAGTGGATTCGTTGTATGAATGTTGGGAGTTATTTAGATATAAAAGCCTTTTACCCAATTATAAGGTTAAAGGTCAAAGGGCGAAAGAAATATGTGTTAACAGAAAAAATGGAAGACGATGTAAGAGAAATTTGTACGAGCTTAACATACGAGGCAGCATTGAAAAGTGAGATTGGCAACACGAGAATTATGATTGACAGTGTAGAGGACATTTTGAAGCTAGAGAGCTACATTGTAGCAGAATACGATTCTGTATTACGAGCGCTGGATGAATATAGAGCAAATAAAGTAAATGCGGATGAAGAAATTAAAAAATATTTAAATACGATGGTGTAAAAAATCCCATGTGCAATATATGCGCATGGGATTTTTTATCAAAACATAAAATTTTCTTGCAAATCTGATTAAAGAGTTTTTCATTTGCTCATACTATGTAATAAGAAAGCGTAGAAGAAAGGGTGAGCAACATGAGAAGAAGTCGCCGTAGATCGTTTGAAGAACTTGTAAATGAAAATAAACAACAATTATTAAGCGATCGTGATGCAATGGATCGAATTGAAAAACGAATTGAAAAACGTTATGAAATGAAACTTTTTAAGCAGGCTGAATAATTCTTAACACTAGTACGATACTAGTGTTAAGGAGGCGATAGTAATGGGTAATCCGAAAAAGAATTCAAAAGACTTTGCACCAAATCAAATTGGAACACAATCGAAAAAAGCTGGTGGCAATAAAGGGAAGCAAATGCAAGACCAAACTGGCAAACAACCAATTGTTGATAACGGTTAAAAAAAGGAGAATGTCATCATTCTCCTTTTTGTGTGTTTGGATAATATTATAAAAATATTTAAAAAGCTGACTTTCGTCAGCCTTTTTTCGTAATTGTAAAGTTTTCAACGAGTAAACGCCAATTTTGTGGGAATGGTAGACCAATCTTCCAGTAACTAATACCGCCAATGCCTTGTTCTTTCATTAAATTGAATTTACTTTGAATAGACCTCGAATCTTCAAACCAAACCTCGTGTTGTACGCCGTTTTCATCAAAGTAATTAAAATGTGGAGCTTGGGCTGTGAAATCATAGCGGATAGGAACATTGTATTTACGAGCAAGTGCAACAGCTGCGACAGAGCTAACTGCTTTTGCGGGTGGATTCCCTTGTTTGAAAGGAAGTTTCCAATCAAATCCATATAAATTTTGCCCCATCATAATTTTTTGTGGGGGCATTTGAGATTTTGCATATTGAAGTACTTCTTTTACAGGACCAATAGGGGAAATCGCCATCGGTGGTCCACCTTGCCAACCCCAGTCGTATGTCATAATGACGACGAAATCAACAATTTGTCCTTGTGCTTTATAATCGTGAGCCTCAAAAAATTTCCCTTTTTGATTTGAGCTCGTTTTCGGTACAAGTGTTGTACTTAATGTGTACCCGCTAGGTAAGCGTGTTTTCACATTTCGTAAAAAACGATTATACGCTTCGCGATCTTCAGGTGCCACACTCTCGAAATCGAAATGAATGTCTCGCATGCCATATTTTTCAGCTGTTTGCAAAATGTTAGTAATAAACTTGTTTTGAATTGTTGCATCGCGTAAAATAACCGAGGTCAGATCGGCACTGAAATTTCCATTTTCAATATTTGTAATAACGAGCATAGGGATGGTGTTACCTTGCGTTGCAATATTAGCGATTTTCGCTGTTTCCGTCGGTTCTTTTAAAGTGCCGTCTCTTTTTGCTTCAAAGCTGAAGTAGGCTAAATATGTTAAAAATGGATTAATAGCACGTGTAGCATTTACTAAACTTTCTTTTATCGGTATTGTTGAAGGCTGTAAATAAGCAATGGATTCTACTGCTCGTTTTGTTCCTTTCGGTATATATAATTGCTGTCCGACATGGAGAATAGATTTTAATGAAAGGTTATTAACTTTAGCTAAACTGGCGAGAGGGACGTTATACGTTTGAGAAATTCGATAAAGGCTGTCACCTGGCTGTACATAATAATTATTGCCTTTTGTATTAACGATAAGTGCCTGACCAACAACGAGTGTTTCAGCTGGATTTAGTCCATTGTCTTTTACAATTTCTTCAGGTGTAGATCCGTACTTTGATGCTAAACCATAAACACTATCACCGCTACGAACAGTTACAATTTGGATCATGTGCTTGCCCCTTTCGGTAAAAGATTCACTGTTTTTATTTTATTTTTGATTCCACTGTATTATGATTAAATGTATGCAAGGTAGCAGAAGTGAAAGAAGGCGAATAGAAATGTTTGTAGCAGAACATGAAGTTGAAATCCGCTATGCGGAAACAGACCAGATGGGTGTTGTTTACCATTCAAACTATTTAGTGTGGCTGGAACTTGGGCGCACTAAACTTATACAAGAATTAGGATTTTCATATGTTGAAATGGAGAAAGAGGGAATTATTTCTCCTGTATTAGACTTGCAAATTTCATATCGTAAAGCGATGCGTTACGGCGAAAAAGCTATTGTGAAAACGTGGGTTGATACTGTGAGCCCGCTCCGCGTTGTATATGGATATGAAATTTATAATAGTGATGGCGAACTTTGTATTACTGCAAGCACGACGAATATTTGTGCGAAAAAAGAAGGTTTCCGCCCTGTATCATTTAAAAAATTATATCCTGAGTGGTATGCGAAATATGAGGAAATTAAAAAGAAATAAAGTGAAACTTTAATCAGTGGGGGTCTTACTACCCGCAAATAGCGGGATAAAAAAAGCGTGGCAGAAGCCACGCTTTTTTATTTTTCATAATTAAATTGAGGGAAATCATCACCGTCGTTAAGTGTAACTAATAAATTATGTCCATCGAAGAACCACTCATCATCGCCTTCAATAAAGAAGTTAATACCTTCTTCTTGAGTTTGAACAGCAGGGTGCGCAGGGTCATCTTTACGAATACCTAAAGAAAGTCCTTTTTGCACAGTACTGCAACCGCCGTATTGTACGAAAAGACGTATTGTTTCACCCGATTGTAAGTTTAATTCGTTTTTATACCATTGTGCTGCTTCTTTTGTTACGGAAAGATTCATGTATAGTTCCTCCAAATTATGTTGCTTTTTCTTTTAGTATAAAAAATAACGCAAAAAGACGCTATTAATATGCTTCACGTTTTCTTTTTGCGTTATGTGGGTTACGATCTTATTTTTGCTTTTTTGAAAAGTTTGCTTTTGGTTCAGTTTTATTTATAATTCGTCCGATATTTGCACGGTGTTTATAAATAACCATACCTGCTAATAAACACATCGCAATAATGAAGATTTTATCCCCGCTAACAATGGATGCAATAACAGCAACGACAGCTGTTATCATAGAAGAAAGTGATACGTATCTTGTTGTAAATAAAAGGCTGAAAAAGACAACAGCTAATATTGCAAAAACAACTGGTGAATAGCATAATAGCACCCCAGCAGAAGTTGCAACTGCTTTCCCCCCGCGGAATTTTGCGAAGATCGGATAGACATGTCCAAGAACAGCGGCTAATCCAAACCATAGTGGGTGAATATCTGACCCGAAAATAATCGGTAGACCTGTTGCTAATGTACCTTTTAAAATGTCAGCAATTGTTACGATAAAACCTGCTTTTTTCCCTAATGTACGGAATGTATTTGTTCCGCCTAGATTACCGCTTCCATGCTCACGAATGTCGATTCCATAACCAATTTTTCCAACGACTAATGCAAATGGAATCGAACCGAGTAGATAGGCAACGATAAATAAAAGATATGTAATAACCATGAGTTCAGTCTCCTTTATACAAATGTGTTGATAAAGGGTAAAAAGAGTTTTTCCCATTTATTGTACCATACATTTGTAAAGAGCACATTTCTTTTTTATAAATGAAAAAGTCATTAATTTTTAAAAAAACTTTCACAGGAATGTTACATTTTTCACAGGAACAGAAGAACTATATGTTGTATGATTTTAATCAAAAGACAACAACATGTTGGTGGAGGGTTATGGATGTTGAAACAAAATGTACGTGGAGAAGAATTAATGAAAGTATTTGAGACAATTATCCACGGTAATGAACAAGATTTAATGCAGGAAAATGCAAATGTAGATGGTCGATCTCCAATGGGAGTAATGGGAACGTTCGCATCTGAGAGCGCAAAGTATTATGCAGTAGAAAAATTATTATCAGATCAAGTGAAAAAAGCGATAGATCAAAATATATTATATCCACATGATTTAGATTTTTATGCAACAGGAACGACGACTTGTTCGCAAATTCCGTTAGCGCAAATGCTAGCTAACGGTTTTCATACTGGACATGGACATATGAGACAACCGCAAGACATTAAAAGTGCGTTGGCGCTTTCTTCAATTATTTTTCAGGCGAATCAAAATATGCAGCACGGTGGTCAATCGTTTGCACTCTTTGATATTGATTTAGCTCCATATGTGAGAAAAACAGTAAAGAGACATAAAAAACGACTACAGTCATATCCGCTTACGAAAGAACAAATAGAGGAATTTGCATGGAAAGAGACAGAAAATGATACGTATCAGGCGTGTGAGGCTTTCGTTCATAATTCAAATAGTATGCATAGTAGGGGCGGGGGACAAGTACCATTTATTTCTATTAATTACGGAACAGACACATCGAAAGAGGGAAGACTTTTAATTAAGCAACTTTTAAAAGCGACGCAAGCTGGACTTGGTAAAGGGGAAACACCGATTTTTCCTATTCAAATTTTCAAAATGAAAAAAGGCGTGAACTTTGAAGAGTGTGATCCGAACTATGATTTATTTGAATTAGCGTTAGAAACGACCGCTGAGCGATTATTCCCTAACTTTTCGTTTTTAGATGCTCCGTTTAATGCTGTGCATTATGATGGTCGACCTGAAAGTGAAGTATGTTATATGGGGTGCCGTACTCGTGTTATGTCTAATATACATGGGGAAGAAACAGCAATTGGAAGAGGGAATTTATCGTTTACTTCTATTAATTTAGTAAAATTAGCGCTAATTAGTGGATCGAAAGAAGCGTTTTTTGAAGCGCTAAGTTATTATTTAGATTTAGGCGTTAAGCAATTATTAGAGAGATTTGCTTATCAATGTACAAAGAGAGCAAGAGATTTTCAGTTCTTATATTCACAAGGTGTATGGCGTGGTGGAGAGACGTTACAACCTGAAGATGCTGTGGCACCGATTTTAAAACAAGGGACGTTAAGTCTTGGTTTTATCGGTCTTGCAGAATGTTTAGTAGCGTTAACTGGAAAGCATCATGGAGAAAATGAAGAATCGTGGAAGCTTGGATATGAAATTATTTCCTTTATGAGAGAGAGCATGGATAAGGCGATGGAAGAACATCAACTCAATTTCTCTGTAATTGCAACGCCTGCAGAAGGTTTATCAGGTAAGTTTGTGAAAAAAGATAGAGAAGAATTTGGTGAGATTAGCGGTATAACGAACCATAATTACTATACGAATTCATTCCATATTCCAGTTTATTATAACATTCAAGCGATAAATAAAATTCGTTTAGAAGGACCTTTCCATGCCCTATGTAACGGGGGACATATTACGTATATTGAACTAGACGGAGCAGCTATGCATAACAAAAAGGCATTAAAGCAAATTGTGCAAGCGATGGCAGAGAATGGCGTTGGGTACGGTTCAATAAATCATCCTGTTGATCGTTGTAAGTGCTGTAGTTATCACGGAGTTATTGGGAATGAATGTCCAAGCTGTGGAAATGAAGATGAGGCTAATATAGAAAGAATTCGCCGTATAACGGGCTATCTTGTAGGAGATATGTCGAAGTGGAATAGTGCGAAACGTAGTGAAGAGATGGATCGGGTGAAGCATAAATGAAAGTTATGAATATCATTCATGATAGTGTAGTAGATGGAGAAGGGTTGCGGACAGTCGTGTTTTTTGCGGGCTGTCCGCATCGTTGTTTCGGGTGCCATAACCCGAAATCTTGGAATGTTTGCAATGGAACTGAAATGACGGTAGAAGAAATTGTGAAAGAGATTGAAAGTAATTCATTAACAGATGTAACATTTTCAGGTGGAGATCCATTCTTCCAAGCTGCTGAAGTGAAAAAAGTAGCAAAAGCTGTGAAAGATTTGAAAAAAAATCTATGGATGTATACAGGTTATACGTTAGAAGAGATACAGAGTTCTCGAAATAATGATATGATAGAGTTGTTACAGTATGGGGATGTTTTAGTCGATGGAAGATTTGAAATCGAGAAAAAAGATTTAACACTTCCATTTCGCGGAAGCTCCAATCAACGTATTATTCGATTGAAAGAGTAAAAAGGCGGGATAGATTATATGAATAAAACAGTATTACTTGTTGAAGATGAAAGAAGATTACGTGAAATTGTTAGTGATTATTTTCGTAATGAAGGCTTTGAAGTAATCGAAGCAGAAGACGGGAAAAAAGCGTTAGAATTATTTGCAGAGCATGAAATTGATTTAATTATGTTAGATATTATGTTACCAGAAATAGATGGATGGTCTGTTTGTAGACGAATTAGAAAAGAATCAGCAGTACCAATTATTATGCTAACAGCACGTTCGGATGAGGATGATACATTACTAGGTTTTGAATTAGGTGCAGATGAGTATGTAACGAAACCATTTAGCCCGAAAGTGTTAGTAGCTCGCGCGAAGACGTTATTGAAACGTGCGGATGGAGCGGTAGGAGTATCAGAAGAAAATACTATGTCTTTAGCTGGAATAGAAGTGAATCGACTATCTAGAACAGTTTTAGTAGATGGTGAAGAAATTATATTGACACATAAGGAGTTTGAACTTCTTGTTTATTTAATGGAGAACAAAGGAATTGTGTTGTCACGTCAACATTTATTAGATCAGTTATGGGGATATGATTACTACGGTGATGACCGAACGGTTGATACACATATTAAAAAACTGCGAAATAAGCTAGGAGATAAGGCGAAGCATATCGGCACTGTTATTCGAGTAGGTTACAAATTCGAAGAATAACCTTTAAGTTACTATGCATCTCGGCTTTGGGATATAGCAAATTTACACTCTCCTTTGTAGGTGGAATGTACAAAAAATACTTTTCTTGTCTACAATGGTAGATAGGAGTATTTTTTTAATTGGATTTCACGATGAGTTCACAAGAAGGACACAAAATGTGACTATACTGAAAGTACGAATTCACCAGGGAGGGGAAATAAAACATGGGATATTACGACGGACCGAATTTGAATGAAGAGCATAGTGAAACGAGAGAAGTGAAAAAATCAGGTAGTAAAAAAGGATATTTTTTCACAGGTTTAGTTGGAGCTGTAGTCGGGGCGGTTTCGATTAGTTTTGCAGCACCGTACATGCCATGGGTGCAAAATAATAATGCAGCTGTTTCGTCATTCAATTCTAATAAACAAGTAGAAGGAACTGTAGTTCCAGTTGTAAATAAAGCGAAAAATGAAACTGATTTACCGGGAATGATCGAAGGCGCGAAGGATGTTGTTGTAGGTGTTATTAATATGCAACAAAGTGTTGATCCATTTGCAATGCAACCGACAGGCCAAGAGCAACAAGCTGGCTCAGGATCAGGTGTTATTTATAAAAAAGCAGGAAATAAAGCGTATATTGTAACGAACAACCATGTAGTAGATGGAGCAAATAAACTTGCTGTAAAACTAAGTGATGGTAAAAAGGTAGATGCAAAGCTTGTAGGGAAAGACCCTTGGTTAGATTTAGCGGTTGTAGAAATTGATGGATCTAATGTAAATAAAGTTGCCACTTTAGGTGATTCAAGTAAACTTCGTGCGGGTGAAAAAGCGATTGCAATCGGTAACCCACTAGGATTTGATGGAAGTGTAACAGAAGGTATTATTAGTAGCAAAGAACGTGAAATTCCAGTAGATATTGATGGCGATAAGCGTGCAGATTGGAATGCTCAAGTTATTCAAACAGATGCAGCGATTAACCCAGGTAATAGTGGTGGTGCGTTATTTAATCAAAACGGTGAAATAATTGGGATTAATTCAAGTAAAATTGCACAACAAGAAGTTGAAGGAATTGGATTTGCTATTCCAATTAATATTGCAAAGCCAGTTATTGAATCCCTTGAAAAAGAAGGAGTGGTGAAACGTCCAGCACTAGGAGTCGGTGTCGTTTCATTAGAAGATGTGCAAGCTTATGCAGTAAATCAATTGAAAGTACCGAAAGAAGTAACAAACGGCGTTGTATTAGGTAAAATTTATCCAATATCACCTGCAGAAAAAGCTGGTTTAGAGCAATATGATATAGTAGTAGCGTTAGATGATCAAAAAGTAGAGAATTCACTTCAATTCCGTAAATATTTATATGAAAAGAAAAAAGTAGGCGAGAAAGTAGAAGTTACATTCTATCGCAATGGCCAAAAAATGACGAAAACAGCTACATTAGCAGATAATTCAGCTACAAAGAATCAATAATCGGAATAAAAGAAAGTCTCTTTCATGTTGAAAGAGACTTTCTTTATCGGATATACTAAAGAAATAGGAGGGATAAATTATGATAATTGAAAACCCAACTCGTACGGAAATTGGTGAAGTATTAAAGAAAAGTAAAACGATTGCAGTTGTTGGATTATCAGATAAGCCAGAACGCACATCGTATATGGTTTCAAAAGCAATGCAAGATGCTGGGTACCGCATTATTCCAGTAAATCCAACAGTAGATGAAGTACTCGGAGAAAAGGCGGTTTCTTCACTGACGGATATTAAAGAACATGTTGATATTGTAAATGTGTTTCGTCGCTCAGAATTTTTAAAGGATGTTGCGAAAGAGTTTGTAGAGATTGATGCAGATGTTTTCTGGGCACAATTAGGAGTACAAGATGAAGATACATATAAACTTTTACAAGAAAAAGGCTACACAGTAATAATGGATCGTTGCATTAAAGTAGAGCATGTAATGACAAAATAGTATAGATTTTAAAGATAGAAAGATTGATTCAGCCCTCGCTTTTTACATAAGTAGGGCGGATGAACGAGGTGTTCATCATGAGATTTTTTAAAGGCTGTTTTTGGGGATTGTTACTTGTTATCCCATTTTGGATATTGATCATTTGGATCATGATAAAGGTTTGGAATGTATAATGTTGGAATACATATCCATTTCTCGTTGACAAACGATTATTTTTCTGAAATAGTAGCCTAGAGGAATCCTTGTGAAAAAAAACAAGGATTTTTCTATTGAAAATAGTATATAAAAGAGATAAGATAACTTGCCAAAACTATAGTCGAGGCGTTATCCTATAATAGAAACATATGTTCTGATTTGATTAGGAAAGGGGCAAGGAGTTTGGCGAAGCATCAGTTCCAATATAATGAAGATGCAATTCAAGTGTTAGAAGGACTTGAAGCCGTTCGAAAACGCCCGGGTATGTATATCGGGAGTACGGATAGCCGTGGATTGCATCATTTAGTATATGAAATAGTAGATAACTCCGTTGATGAAGCATTAGCGGGATTTGGCGACGAAATTTCTGTCGTAATACATAAAGATAATAGTATTAGCGTAATTGATAAAGGGCGAGGAATGCCTACGGGAATGCATAAGCTTGGAAAGCCGACACCTGAAGTTATTTTAACTGTACTTCATGCTGGTGGTAAGTTTGGCCAAGGAGGCTATAAAACGAGTGGTGGTTTACACGGTGTTGGGGCATCAGTTGTAAACGCCTTATCAGAATGGCTAGTAGTAACGATTAAGCGAGATGGTAGCATTTATGAACAACGCTTTGAAAATGGTGGTACTCCTGCAACGACGTTAGAGAAAATCGGGAAAACGAAAGAGTCTGGTACAACGATGCACTTCAAACCAGATACAACTATTTTCAGCACAACAAATTATAATTATGAAACATTATGTGAGAGATTACGTGAATCTGCATTCTTATTAAAAGGAATGAAAATCTCGATAAAAGATGAACGTAATGATTTAGAAGATGTGTTTCATTATGAAACAGGAATTGAGGCTTTCGTTTCATACTTAAACGAAGAGAAAGATTCGATTCATCCAGTTGTATATTTCTCGGGTGAGCAAAATGGAATTGAAGCAGAGTTAGCCTTTCAGTTTAATGATGGTTACTCAGAAAACATTCTTTCGTTTGTAAATAATGTACGTACAAAAGACGGTGGTACACACGAAGCTGGATTTAAAACAGCAATGACACGTGTGTTCAATGAGTATGCTCGTAAAGTTTCTTTATTAAAAGAAAAAGACAAAAATTTAGAGGGTACAGATATTCGAGAAGGATTAGCTTCGATTGTTTCTGTACGTGTACCAGAAGACGTACTCCAGTTTGAAGGGCAAACGAAAGGGAAACTAGGTACAAGTGAAGCTCGTTCTTCAATTGATGCAATTGTATCTGAGCATTTAGCTTACTTTTTAGAAGAAAACCCGGATGTAGCTACACTTCTTGTGAGAAAGGCAATTAAAGCAGCACAAGCACGTGAGGCTGCTCGTAAAGCGAGAGAAGAAGCGCGTACTGGTAAGAAGAAGAAAAAATCAGAAGGTACTTTAAGCGGGAAGTTAACACCTGCACAATCACGTAATCCTCAGAAAAACGAATTGTATTTAGTAGAGGGTGACTCGGCTGGTGGTTCAGCAAAGCAAGGGCGAGATCGTCGTTTCCAAGCGGTGCTACCATTACGTGGTAAAGTAATTAACACGGAAAAAGCAAAGCTTGCTGATATTTTTAAGAATGAAGAGATCAATACGATTATTTACGCAATTGGCGGCGGCGTAGGGAATGAGTTCGCTGTTGAAGATATTAACTACGATAAAGTTGTTATTATGACCGATGCAGATACGGATGGAGCACATATTCAAGTGTTACTACTGACGTTCTTCTACCGTTATATGAAACCACTTATTGAAGCTGGTAAAGTATTTATCGCACTTCCACCTTTATATAAAGTAAGTAAAGGAAAAGGGAAAAGTGAAGTAATTGAATATGCATGGTCTGATGAAGAATTAGGTGGTGTAACGAAAAAGGTCGGTAAAGGCTACATGTTGCAGCGCTATAAAGGACTTGGCGAAATGAATGCCGATCAATTATGGGAAACAACGATGAACCCTGAAACACGTACGTTAATCCGTGTGAAAATTGACGATGCATCAAGAGCTGAGCGCCGAGTTACGACATTGATGGGGGATAAAGTAGAACCTCGCCGTAAATGGATTGAGCGTAATGTACAATTTGGTATGCAAGAAGAAGGAAATATTTTAGAAAATGAAATGATTATGGAGACGGAGGTGGAATAACATGCAGGCAGAGAAGTTTCATGACCTCCCGCTTGAAGACGTGTTAGGTGACCGCTTTGCACGTTATAGTAAATATATTATTCAAGACCGCGCGCTTCCAGATGCGCGTGACGGTTTAAAACCGGTACAAAGACGTATTTTATATTCTATGTATGTAGAAGGAAACGTACATGATAAAGCGTTTCGTAAATCAGCTAAAACAGTAGGTAATGTTATCGGTAATTATCATCCACATGGTGATTCCTCTGTATATGAGGCGATGGTCCGTTTAAGTCAAACTTGGAAAGTACGTAATGTTTTAGTTGAAATGCACGGAAATAACGGTAGTGTTGATGGGGATCCAGCAGCGGCAATGCGTTATACGGAAGCACGTTTATCACCAATCGCATCTGAGTTATTACGTGATCTTGATAAAGAAACAGTAGAATTCGTGTCAAACTTTGATGATACGAGTGAAGAACCTATTGTATTACCGGCAATGTTCCCGAACTTATTAGTGAACGGATCTACAGGGATTTCCGCTGGTTATGCAACAGAAATTCCACCGCATCATCTTGGAGAAGTAATTGATGCTACAATTATGCGTATCGATCAACCGAATAGTTCTGTGGAGGACTTGTTAACAGTTATTAAAGGACCAGATTTCCCTACAGGTGGTATTATACAAGGGATAGATGGCATTAAAAAAGCGTATGAAACAGGTAAAGGTAAAATTATTATTCGCGGAAAAGCAGAGGTTGAAACGATTCGTGGCGGGAAGCAACAAATCGTTATTACAGAAATTCCGTACGAAGTAAATAAAGCGAATCTTGTTAAGAAAATGGATGAATTACGTATAGATAAAAAGCTAGATGGAATTGCTGAAGTACGTGATGAGACAGATCGTACAGGTCTTCGTATCGTTGTAGAATTAAAAAAAGAAGCGAATGCTGAAGGTATTTTAAATTATTTATATAAAAATACAGATTTACAAATTCCATACAACTTTAATATGGTAGCGATAAATAATCGTCGTCCGACACTTATGACATTACCTAAGATTTTGGATGCATATATTGGACATCAGAAAGAAGTTGTTACAAGACGCTCACAATATGAATTAAGAAAAGCAGAAAATCGTCAGCATATTGTAGAAGGTTTAAAGAAAGCATTATCAATTTTAGATGAAGTGATTGAAACGATCCGTGGGTCTAAAGATAAGCGTAATGCGAAAGATAATTTAAGTGCGAAATTTGGATTTACAGAGGCGCAGTCAGAAGCAATTGTTTCACTGCAATTATATCGTTTAACAAATACAGATATTACAGCGCTAGAGCAAGAAGCAGCGGAACTTAGTAAGAAAATTATAGAGTTACAGTCAATTTTACAAAGTGAAAAAAGACTTTTTCAAGTTATTAAAACAGATTTGAAGAGAGTAAAGAAAACATATAGTGATAATCGCCGTGCGATAATTGAAGAGGAAATTGAAGAAATTAAAATCGATGTGGAAGTTATGATTCCGCAAGAAGATGTCATCGTTACTGTAACGAAAGAAGGCTATGTGAAACGAACAGGTTGGCGTTCGCATAATGCATCGAACGGGAAATACTTCGGTATGAAAGAGGGTGACATCTTACTTGAGCGTTTCGATACAAACACGACAGAAACCGTTCTTTTATTTACGAACAAAGGAAATTATATTTATCTTCCTGTGTATGAAATGCCAGAAATTCGTTGGAAAGATTTAGGTCAACACGTTGCGAATCTTGTTTCACTCGAGCGAGATGAATCGTTAATTTGGGCAACAGTCGTACCGAATTTTGAAGAAGAAAAACGATTTATCGTATTTGTTACACGAAACGGTATGATTAAGAAAACAGAATTAAACCAATATAAAGTGCAGCGTTATTCACGGGCATTCGTTGCTGTAAACTTGAAAAAAGATGATGAAGTTGTTGATATATTTGCGACAGATGGGACAAGTGATATTGTTCTTGCAACACATGGTGCATATGCACTTGTATTCAATGAAGAAGAAGTAAGTCCAGTTGGTGTCAGAGCAGCTGGTGTGAAAGCAATTAATTTAAAAGAAGATGACTATGTTGCTTCTGGTAAACCGTTAAATGGTGAAAAAGATCAACTTATTCTCGTTACGCAGCGAGGTGCTGTGAAACGTATAAAGGCATCGGAAATTGAGAAATCAACGAGGGCGAAGCGAGGCCTTGTAATTTTTAAAGAGTTAAAACGTAATCCGTACCGCATTGTCGGTATTGAAATTGTTCGAGATGATGAATTAGTTTACATGAAGACAGAGAAACACATTGTAGAAGAAATTGATCCGAAAGCGTTTCGAAATAAAGACCGGTATAGTAATGGTAGTTTAGTACTAGATGTTAATGATACTGGTGAAGTAATTGAAACGTGGACAAAGAAAAGAACGGAATAAAGTGAAACTTTAATCAGTGGGTTTTTTTCCATCCCCCACTGATTATTAGCCTTCACCAATCGGACTTTTACGGGCAGTTGGTCTCACGCCTAACTTCCCTCGCATTCGCCTTATTTTGAGGTGGGAGTCTTACTGCGCGTTAATGCGGGATAAAGGGAGCATCTTGCTATGAATGATAGTAAGATGCTTTTTTCTAAGCAAATCATTATGTATATAAAAATAATCTTGTTATAATGATGAAATGAAATCGTTCTCATAAAGTGAAACTTTAATCAGTGGGGATTTTCTTTATCCCCACTGATTATTAGTTGAACCAATCGGGTTTTTACGAGCAGTTGATTCCTCACCTAATTTCTTTGCTTTCGCTGAATTTTGAGTTAGGAATCTTACTGCCCGTTAAAACGGGATAAATGGAGGGGCAACATGAAAAAAATAGGTGTAGGGATTGTAGGATTTGGATTTTCTAGTACAACATTTCACATCCCGTTATTACAAACGATAGAAGAATACGATATTCGTGCTATTTTATCATCAAAAGAAGAAGTAGTGAAACAAGCATTACCAAATGCTGAAGTTGTTGGTACAATTGATGAATTAGTAAATCGAGCTGATATTGACTTAGTGGTCATTACTTCGCCGAATACAACCCATTTTCCATATGTAAAAGAAGCAATTGTACACGGTAAGCATGTTGTTGTGGAAAAACCATTCGTTGTTTCAATTGAAGAAGGAGAAGAACTTATTTCATTAGCGAACCGACATAATGTCGTTTTAAGTGTGTATCATAATCGCCGTTTGGATAATGATTTCTTAACGATAAAGAAATTATTACAAGAAAAAAGAATAGGGAATGTATACGCATATGAAGCGCATTTCGATCGTTTCCGCCCACATGTACGCGATCGCTGGAGAGAAAAGAACTTACCAGGATCAGGTATATTATATGATTTAGGATCGCATTTAATTGACCAAGCATTATCATTATTTGGGAAACCAGATGCGATAAGCGCAGATGTAATAAAACAACGACCAGGTGCAGAAGTGGATGATTACTTCCATGTTGTACTTCACTATGGAGTGAAGCGCGTTATTTTACATAGTAGCAGTTACGTAAAGCAAGCTGGACCACATTTTACACTGCATGGAGATAAAGGTTCTATCGTGAAGTATGGTATGGATTCACAGGAAGAACAATTAAAGACTGGAATGAAGCCAGGGGATAATGGTTATGGAGCAGACTCTGAAGAGAATTTTGCTACTTTAGAAACAGAAGAAAGCTTAGAGCGTATTCCAACAGAAGTCGGCTGCTATGACATGTATTATAAAGGCGTGCGAGATAGCATATTAAATGGTGAAAAACTACCTGTAACTGCTCAAGAAGGTTTAGACGTTATTAAATTGATTCAATTGGCGACTGAAAGTAGTGAAACGGGTAGAGTCATTGCGGTAAAATAAAAAAAGACACGAATTGATATTATCCCCTTAAGGTAGACAGTGTAAAAAGACCATGAACAAACATGGATGTTACACTTCTACTTGGAGGGGATTTTATTATGGCTAAAAAAGGGTCTACATTTCAAACTTATTCAAATGAATTAAAGATACAAGCTGTAGAAAGTTTTTTAAACGGTGAGGGTAGTCAATCAGCTATAGCGAAGAAATATGGACTTAAAAGTAGAACGCAATTAATAGAGTGGGTTAGGAAATATCAAGAAACAA